>JBGUUN010000221.1:0-1801 GCA_045133555.1 Oscillospiraceae bacterium | reverse complement strand
CTGTATTTTGCGGAAGGAAACTGTCTGTTTGTCACCGGCGTTCTGTGCTATACCTTTGAGGAACTGCGCGATATGAAGGATGATTTTTATCTGATTCCGTGTCCGAAGTTTGATGAAGCACAGGAAAGCTACATGACGCAGATTACCGACAACGTCACGATTTTCGGTATCCCGATCACATCCGCGCATACCGAACGTACCGGCGCTGTTCTGGAAGCCATGGCGATCGAGTCCTACCGTGTCCTGCGTCCGACCTATTATGAAACTGCGCTGAAGGAAAAGTACACCCGAAACGAAGAAAGTGCGGAAATGATCGATATCATCCGCTCGTCCATTACGACAGACTTCGGTCTGATCTACGGTGAGGCAATCGGCGGCGGTATCGGCACGACAGGCTCCGGTCTGTTCCGTATTTTCCGCACGGCAGATACTGACGGAACGGATACCATTACCTCGATGTACGAAAAGAACAGCAAAAAATATGATGCCCATTTTGCAGAACTGCTCGATATTTTTGAAACACAGGCAAACGGATAATAAGAATATTAAATAAACAAAGTGCGTACCGTCAAAAGTACGCACTTTGTTTATTGTCGGTAATATCCCGCCCGCATACAGCGTCTGCACAGATCCTCTGCACAGCGATGCATCGTAAAGCCGTCGTAAATGGCTTTTGCACGCGGTGAGGAGAGAATTTCATCCAGCGTCATCTCAAACAGATTGCCAAGCGGAATATCGCCGTCGTGGTCAAGACAGCAGGGAACAACGGTGCCGTCTGCAAGCACGCCGATCTGATCGCGCAGACCGTAGCAGAAGCCGGTTTCGTGAAGGACGGGTGAGGAAAGCTCCGGCCAATCAAATTTTTCACCCCACTCCAGAAACACACGGTCGCAAAGGCGATATCCGGAGCGCGTCTGTTCCCAGTTATCGGCAAAGGCATTGTGCAGCATGGCAAGCACCGCTTCATTTTTCCGGTTCATTGCACCCTCTGCTCGTCCGTCGAGATTCCATAAGCGCAGAACGGCGATGGTACCGCGCACAGCCGCATCTTTGGCAAAGGCGATGCAGGAGGAGATATAGTCTTCAAACGGAACGGAGATGTCGTTTGCCTCAAAGGCGTGCAGGGAAATGCTGATTTTATACGGACGGCAGTCCTCGGCAAGCAGGGCTTCTCCGCGGCGGGCGAGCAATGTACCGTTTGTCGTGATGACACAACGGAATCCCATAACGTTGGCATCACGCAGAAAATCGGGCAGAAGCGGATGTGCGGTCGGTTCCCCCATCAGATGAAAATACAGATACTGCGCCCAGGGACGAACACGGTTGGCGAGAAACCGAAATTCCTCGCGCGTCAGTGATTTCGGTTTCCGCTTTGTGCCAGGGCAGAATGCGCAGGCAAGATTGCAGACATTGGTGATTTCCAGATACGCTTTTTTGGGAGATGGCATGATGTGCTCCTTTGCAGGTTGTTTCTGCCAACATTATACCGCAAAATCCGAAAAAAATCAAGTCCTGAGATCTTGTAACCGATACAAGATGCCGCAATCCCCTTGACTTTCTGCGAAAATATGATATAATAAATAGAGAAAAATCTGAAATCGGAAAGCAAGGTGATTTCGTTGCAAACAATAACAGAAAATGACCGTCTGCAACTCTGGCGGGAAAAGATGATTTCGTATTCGTTTCCGCGCTGGCAGGAGCTTCCGGAGATCGATCTTTATATGGATCAGGTTGTCGGATATCTGTCGCAGAAGCTGGCGGTTTTTTACGATACCGATGATGACGGATGCAGTATTACTGC
>JBGUUN010000220.1:0-4015 GCA_045133555.1 Oscillospiraceae bacterium | reverse complement strand
AAAGAGGCTCGTGAGGAGATCTTAAAACGTGAGGGTAAACTGCCGAGTGCAGTATTTGCCTGTGTCGGCGGCGGCTCGAATGCAATGGGTATGTTCTATGACTTCATCCCGGATGCGGGTGTCAAACTCATCGGCTGTGAAGCGGCAGGTAAGGGCATCCACACCACCGAGACCGCAGCGACCATCGCAACCGGCAGTGTCGGTATCTTCCACGGCATGAAATCCTACTTCTGTCAGGATCAGCACGGTCAGATCGCACCGGTATACTCCATCTCCGCAGGTCTGGATTATCCGGGTATCGGTCCGGAGCACGCAAACTTATACGACACCGGCCGTGCACAGTACTATCCGGTCACCGATGACGAGGCGGTATCCGCATTCGAATATCTGGCACGCACCGAGGGCATCATCTGCGCGATCGAGAGTGCGCACGCAGTGGCACAGGTCCGCAAGATGGCAGATCAGTTTACCAAGGACGATATCATCATCGTATGCCTGTCCGGCCGCGGCGATAAAGACGTAGCTGCGATCGCAAGATACAGAGGAGTGGAGATCTATGAATAAGTTTGCAAATGCGTTTGCTCAAAAAAATCTGATCACCTTTATCACTGCGGGCGATCCGACGCCGCAGAAAACGGTAGAATATATTCTGACCTTAGAAAAAGCGGGTGCGGGCATGATTGTTTTAGGCGTTCCGTTCTCCGATCCGACCGCAGAGGGTGCGTATATCCAGGAGTCCAACATCCGTGCGCTGGCAGGCGGTATGAATTTATTCGGCGTGTTCAACATCATGACCATGCTGCGTGAGAAATCGAACATTCCGGTGATGTTATCCACCTATGCCAACCCGATCTTCCAGTACGGCTATGACAAGTTCTTTGAAAACTGCAAGCTGTGCGGTGTGGATGCGGTCAACATTTCGGATATGCAGTACGAGGAGCGTTTTGAGGTATTACCGTATGCGGATGCCAACGGCATTCCGGTCATTTCGGTCGTAGCTGCGGCGAAGAAAGAGCGTATTCAGAAGATCGCGAAAGATGCCAAAGGCTTTATCCGTCTGATCGCGGACGGCGACCCGGCAGAGACCTTGGCGGCTGTCCGTGAGGTATCCGACCTGCCGGTCATTGCGGACATCACCTGTCCGGTGCCGGTCGAAGGCTCGATCTTAGATGACTCGATCGTGCGTTTATGCGGCAAATACGGCGAGAACGCAGCAGATGCGCTGGCAGAATACTTGGAAAAAGTTAAAAGTGAAAAGTGAAAAGTGAAAAGCCGGAGTACCTCCGGTGGAAAAGCGCGGGCGCTTTTTGCCACCTGCGATATTTGACTTTGAATACTCGACTGAAAAAGGACGAATCTTTCGATTCGTCCTTTTTTTCCTAGTTTTGTGGAAGGGGGGATTCGCCCACTGCGTGGGATCCTTACCCCCGTTTTTGGTTTGTACGAAATGGATGATAGGTTTGTAGGGGCTGGCGTTTGCCCCCACACCGTGGGGCTGACAGCCCGTGCGAAGCAAGTTGGTACAAGTCGAGCCCTCTCCGTCTGACCGTAGGTCAGACACCTCCCCCAGAGGGGGGAGGCTTTAAAGTTTGTACGAAATGGATGATACGTTTGTAGGGGCTGGCGCCCTCGACAGCCCGTTGTGAAACGAACCCTTAAAAGATGAATTGAGCCGGTTATATAAAATGCCGTATAGTCCTGAAAGGGAAAAACAAATTAAAAAACTGAAAACAGTTATCTACATGAACGAAAATCCGATGCAAACGAGAAAAAACTTTCTTGAATTGGTGGATCTGTTTTATGAAACAGGCAGGTATAAAACGGATTAATCCGTTTCCGTCGGCAAGAATGCGCGGTAGAAGATCAGCGCCTGCAATACATTGGCAACGGCGGAAAGAGCCGCATTGAGCATCGAATACGGGAACGGGACATCCTGCAAAAGTTTAGCCGGCAGGGTAAAAACAATATACATCAAAACCAAGGCGAATATCAGCTGCTTTAACGGCGGCTGCTGCAGTAAAGCATAGCTTTGCGAGGATGCGGTGACTGCCGCTTTTTTCGGGATGATCCAAATCAGCAAAGCAAAGGCGCTCACTTCCGCCGCAAGCATCAATATTCCCGCAAGCAGAGATAAAATGGGCGGGAGATTGTCGCTAAAAAGCTGCAAAAGTGCATCATAGCCGCAGTTTATCAGATGTTTCGGGCAGGTGGTTAAGAGGGCAAGCAGAAAAAGCAGCAGGATCTGTTTGCTTTCGGAAAGCAGATGAATACCGATCGGTGCAGCGTCGGGATGTTCGGCTTTATAGATAAATACAAGCGGAAGCAGCTGATATCCGATAAGATGGAAAGCGGAGCCGAAATCGGACAGGGTATAGATTGCAAGATAGGTACCGATATACTGCGGATAGGACATATCATCGGTGATCGGCAGGAAGTTCGGGTTGGACAGCAAAATATCCGAAAGACCGTGGTCGATTGCCGCAAAAATCAGAGAGAGCGAAACGGTGACCAAGAAGATATATTTATGACGGATCACGCTGCGGATCACATCCCGCAGCAGCTGCGGACGAGGTGAAGGTTTCATGGTATCACGCTCCTTTGCTCCATTATAGCACGGATGGGGGAGGTTGGCAAGTTTTTTCAGATTCTGTCTGCTTGCAGACAGAATCACCTTTGTTGGAGGGGGGATTTTTCCTAGCTGTGTGTAAGGGGGGATGCGGATCCACTGCGTGGAATCCTTACCCCCGTTTTTAGTTTGTGTGAAGTTGATGATACGCTTGTAGGGACCGGCGTCCCCGACGGTCCGTTGTTTTGCTCATTAAACTTTATACTTTATACTTTCATTTCACTCTTCACTTTTCACTTTAACACAAGCGGTTTCACCGCTTCTTGCAAGATGCACCACACCCGCACCGAATCGATCCTCGAGCGCAAGTGCAGCCTTTTCGAGTTTGTCCCGCCGCTCCCTGTGGGCAATGTCCTCATCGAATCGGATCTGCAGCGGCGTATTCTCCTCCTGCAATTGGATGGCACGCACCGTCAGCGCACGCACCGGCAGATCGAAAATGTAGTGCCGCTCGAACATCTGCATCGCATACTGTGCAAGTTCCTTCGGATTTCTGGTCGCAATGCGGCAGGGCATCTGGATCTGGCGATCAACGAATGCGCTGTTGCGAATGGTAAGCTGCACACCGCCCGCTAAGAATTTCGATTTGTGCAGTTCCTTTCCCACCACATCCGAAAGCGCGATCAGCACCGGCCAGACCTCCGCTTTGTTGTACAGATCCTTCGGTAAGGTAGTGCCGCGTCCGATGCTTTTGGGTGGATCTCTGTCGTCGATATGCCGCACCGGCGTATGATCCAGCCCGTTTGCGGCATGCCACAGCCATTCGCCCTGTTTGCCGAAATGCCGTTTGAGCCACTCGGGCTTACATTCCGCAAGGTCGCCGATGGTATAAATGCAGTAGCTGCGCAGCTTCTCGGCGGTCTTTTTACCGACCCCCAGCAGATCACCGACCGGAAGCGGCCCCACGATCCACGGATATTCATAAGCGCCGATGACGGTGACGGCATCCGGCTTTTTAAGGTCACTGCCCAGTTTTGCGAAGATCTTATTGAAGCTGACACCGATGGAAACGGTGATGCCAAGCTCATTTTTGATGCGGTTGCGGATGGTATGCGCGATGGTCTCGCCATCGCCGAACAGCCTGCGGCTGCCGGTGACATCCAGCCAGCATTCATCCAGTCCGAACGGCTCGACATAGTCGGTATATTCGGCATAGATGGCTTTGGCGGCCTCGGAGTATTTGCGGTATTCGGAAAAATGCGGCGGCACAATGATCAGCTCGGGGCATTTGAGCTGTGCCTGCCAGATAGCCTCGCCGGTGGTAACCCCCTTTTTCTTGGCAAGGTCGGACTTTGCCAGCACGATGCCGTGGCGCTGCTCCTTACTGCCGCAGACGGCGATCGCCTTGCCGCGCAGCTCGGGATTTAATTTCATCTCGATCGAGGCATA
>JBGUUN010000219.1:0-10745 GCA_045133555.1 Oscillospiraceae bacterium | reverse complement strand
ATCGCTTTCAAGGTACAGGATTTGGTGATCTTAAATTCACCGGTATACTTAGTGGATTTGGTGGTCGGAGTCTTACCGTTGGTGGTGTAATAAATTGCAGCACCTTTACGGCTGGACAGCTTTACGGTGACCTGTTTATAATAAGTACCCGGAGATTTCGAGATGATCGGACGGTAGGTCGGAGCGGATGCGCCGACGGTGGATTTGCTGGCGGTGACGGTTCCGACAGATGCAGCGGCAGCCGGAATACCAAGCGAAGTGACTGCGATCATGACCGAAAGCAATACAGCAAAGAGTTTACCAAACTTTTTCATGTTATGTCCCTTCCTGAAATTGTCAATTAATTTACTTTTGCAACGCGAACGACCAGGTTACGACCGTACGGATAGCCGATCGCATCCATGGTGAAGATGCCTTTATCCTGGGTGAACGGCAGCTCTTTGCCGTTATCCAGCCAGGTGACTTTTTCAACTTTTTCGGTGATACCGGTGAAGGAGCGCAGCGTATTGACATTCTGTCCGTGGCCTACGGTTACATTATCGTCACCGACGATCGGCAGATCGTATACAAACAGGTATAAGCTGCCGTCCGGCATTCTTAAGCCGAAGTCTTTGCCTGCGGATTCAACGCCGCACGGACGACCGTAGCGGATGATATCCTCGTACATATTGACCCACTGGCCTACCATTTTTATGGTTGCTTCCATCATCAGCGGAATATTGCCGTCTCCGTCCGGACCGATGTTTAAAAGCAGATTTGCGCCTGCTTTACGGCAGGTTGCTAAGGTCTCGATCAGGTGTTTCGGAGATTTGCAGTTGAAATCCATTTCGCCGTGACCCCAATGGTCATTGATGGTGTAGCACATCTCACCGGAAACGTATTTGGACATACCCTCACGGTCGATCGGACGCGGCAGACCCTGCTCGAAGGTTACGCTGTCGATCTCCGGATGGCCGATCTCGCCATGTGCGCTCAAGCCGGTGTTATTGATGATCATTGCTTCCGGCTGATATTTACGGATGGTGCCGTACAGGTCATCCAGTTTCCAATCCGCATCCGGTTTGGACCAGTTGCCGTCAAACCAGAAGCCGCCGATCGGACCGTAGTTTTTACAAAGAACCTCAACCGACTGACGCAGGTATTCCAGATATGCGTCAAAATCACATTCCGGCTGATCGGAACCCTTATACCAGTCCAAAGTGGTGTGGTAGAAGAACGGAACGATGCCTTCTGCGCGGCAGCCATCCACGAATTCGCGGATCAGGTCACGTCCTGCCGGAGAGTGCGGTGCATCGAAATCGGACAGACCGCAGGTATCATACAGCGAGAAGCCCTCGTGATGACGGGTGGTCAGGGTGATGTATTTCATGCCTGCTTCTCTTGCCAGTCTTGCGATCTTTCTTGCATCAAAATCTTTTGCGGTGAAAGTATCTTTCAGCGGGAGATAATCCTCTTTCGGCATTTTGCTCGCCCACCAGATCCACTCACCTTTTCCGAGCTGGGAGTAAAGACCCCAGTGAATAAACATACCAAATCCTAAATTTTCAAAGTCAGCAACGCGTTTGCTTGGTACCGGTACTGCCATAGTAAAATCCTTCTTTCCTTATTAAAATTCCGTCGGCGATCTTAGAAAACCGCCCATATATATTTTTATTATATCATTTTTCGTCAGGAAAATCAACCCATCCTCACCGGCATTCTCCCGTGTTTTATCACTTATCCAATTTGGACTTTGGGTACAAATTTGTCCTAAACGGTTGCAAATTATCAAAATTTGCGCTATAATGTTTACAGAAAAATAATACTTCTCAAATGAGGGATTTTATATGAAGCACAAAGAAAAATACGGTGTCGTGCTGGTCGGATGCGGCTATATCGGCAAGATCCATATCGAGGACATCTACGATTTGGACTGCGTGGAATTGATCGGTACGGTGGATGTTTCCGAAGCGAATGCGATCAAGTTCAAGCAGCGTTACGGTGCACTCTCCCACTCCACCGATTACAGAGATTACTTAGACGATCCGCGTGTTGACATCGTGGTCATCGCGACCTACACCGAAAGTCATGTTCCGATCTTACTCGACTGCATTGCGCACGGCAAGCACGTTTTATGCGAAAAACCGTTATCCGACAGTCTGGATGATACGGTTTCCTGTCTGGATGCGATCGAGAAGAGCGAAAGCAAGGTTTTGGTCGGACACATTTTACGTCACTCCCCGACCTATGCAAAGATCGCAGAGCTGATCCAAAGCGGTGCGATCGGCGATTTACGGGTCATGCGCATCGTACAGAATCACCATGCGCTCAACTGGAAGCGATACAGCAGTTTACTGGCCCACACCAGTCCGATCGTTGACTGCGGTGTGCATTACATCGATCTGGCACAGTGGTTATCCGGCAAAAGAATTGTATCGGTCAGCGGCTGCGGCACCATTCTCGACCCGGATGTCAGCAGCTACAACTACGGTATGCTGACCATGACTTTGGAAAACGGTGCGGTTGCATTCTTTGAGGCAGGATGGAGCAAATCCATTTCCGGCAGCAATGTCAAGGAATTTGTCGGTACCAAGGGTCATATCAAGATGACGATGGGTGCGGACCGTCCGGTGCAGCACGAGGAAGGCGATTTGATCCAATGGTACGATGCGGTCACCGGCGAGTATCACATGATCAACATGAAGAAAGAGCTGGTCAAGGACATGAAGAGCCAGTTTTTATATCTGATCAAGATGATCGAGGAAGATGCACCTGCTAATCCTTCCCCGGAGGATATCATCAGCTGCATGAAGATCGCATTCATCGGCGACAGAGCGATCCGCGAAGGCAAGACTTTCACGATCGAAGAAACCGACATTGACTAAAATGTAAAAGCCGATCCCATCCGGGGTCGGCTTTGGTTATTCGGTTACGCGATACAGATTGCTTCTGCCCTCTTTTCCGCAAAGCTCCAAAATCCCAAGCTTTTGCAGTGTGGCGATGACGTACCACTCGCTGCGTTTGGGGTGTTTTGCAAGCTTTGCAAATTCGGCGGTAGTGAAGGTGTCGGGGAGATTTTCCGGCAGAAACTGTCGATAATCCTCCGCTTTGGAAAGATGGATCTCATCCAAAAGTGCAAGCGGCACACGGTCACAGCGCTCCGAGCCGCGCTTTTTATCCTTACTCCAGCCGTTTAAGTACCGAAATTCCTCGGTTTCCAAAAACAGCAGATGGAGCGAAAAATGCGGATGGGTAAAATAATCCCGCAGACCGTACAGTTCTCTGCACAAGGTATAAAAGCTCTCTTTTTTGGGCGAGGTATGGCGCTTGGTGACCGCACCGGTTTCCATATCGATCCAGCTGACATACTTTTTCTGTGCCAGCGGGACCACCACCATCACCGGATATTCCGGCAAAAATGTTTCCAGCTTTTTTCTCAACGGGTAGAGAGAGCGTGTCTGGATCTCGATGATGCCGAATTCATTTTTGATATCGGCATGATGCCGTCCGACTTTGATCTCATGGCATTCTTCGCGGACCTCCATATAGGATTTGATCACACGGTGCATGGTCTTTTCTGCTAAAATGCCGATCTCACCCGGTGCATCCGGCGAGGTCTTAGCCCCGGGGATCACACCCATACAAAGCCTTGCAAAATATTCACGATCCATTTTCTCACCATCCTCTCGTTCAAAGGAGTCATCTATGTCATTTGAGCCGATTTGGGACGAAAATTCCCGCATTCTGATTTTAGGTACCTACCCTTCTCCGAAGTCCAGAGAACAGGGCTTTTACTACGGGCATCCGCAGAACCGTTTCTGGAAGCTGCTTGCGGCGTTACTGGAATGTCCTATCCCGACCGATATCCCGCAAAAAAAGCAGATGCTGTTATCTCACAAGATCGCCATCTGGGATGTCTGCGACAGCTGTGCGATTGAAGGCGCGGCGGATGCAAGCATCCGGGATGTGATCCCGAACGATATTGCATCGTTACTGCGTAAGACCGGTATTACCGAAGTGTTCTGCAACGGTGCCAAGGCATACGAATTATACCAAAAGCACATCGGAGCGCAATGCGGCATCAGCGTTTACAAAATGCCGTCCACCTCACCCGCCAATGCGGCAAGCTCGATGGAAAAATTACAGGATGCGTGGCGCATCCTGCAAAAGTTTCTTTAAGTATTCGGTTTCCATCCGTCGGCCAAGTACTGTTCATCGATGGTGGAGGTTACCAGATTCTCGATATATTCGAGGCTTAAGCGTTTTCCCTCCTCCGAAACGGTCACAACTCCGTGATTTGCCGCAAGTTCAGCGGAATAATCGCGGTAGAGATAGTTACAGATCTCTTTACAGCCGCCGACATAGTGGGTGATGACCGGCTCAAAGTCGATATCGTCAAAGGTAAAGCTCTGCGTCTCAAAATCATAGGTCAGGGTGATATCCACAAGACCTCCGACCGTACGCAAACGCTCGGTCTGACCCGAAATGAAGTTACCCAGCGAATAGCAGACCGGCACTTCCCTGCCATCTGCGGAGGTGATGACCTCGATCGGCTGGATACAGTGCGAATGGCTGCCGATGATGAGGTCGGCACCGCAGTCGGCAAGCTTCTGCGCGATCAGTTTTTGTGTATCGGTATACTTGGTGGTATACTCAAGGCCCCAATGCGGCAGCACGATCACGACATCACATTCGGCATCCGCCTGTCTGACCTTACGCTCGATCAGTTCGAAATTTTCCTGCTGCAGCACGGTCAGTTTACTGTCCTGCGGCAGAGCAAGTCCGTTATCCGGGTCGGTAAATGCGACAAAGCCGAATTTAATGCCCTGCACCTCAACCATCGAAACCTGCTCCAACGCATTTTCATCGATATAAGCACCTGTGGTCAGAATATCTTTGGTGCTCCAGTATTCCAGACAGCTTTTTAAGCCGGATTCCCACATATCATAGCTATGGTTATTGGCAAGCGATGCCACATCAAAGCCGATGTTTACCATATGGTCACCGAGCTCTTTCGGAGAGTTAAAGCGCGGATAAGAGGACGGCTCCTGATCCGGTGCGATGATGGTCTCCTGATTATAGATCGCAAGGTCGGAGGATGCAATCTTATCTGCCACATTCCGATAAGCATAAGCAAAGTCATAGCCTGTCCCGCCGGCACGCTCATTTGCCTGCTGATAGATCGGGCGATGGATGAGATTATCACCGACAGCGGTCAAGGTAACAGTCGCTTTCTTAGGCACCTCCGGCTGCGGGAGTTCGGATTCGGTTTCGGCAGAGGTGGTCTCGGAGGAGGTTTCCTCAGAGGAAATCGGTTCACTGCTTTGTGCGGCGATGGTATCCGATACGGTCAGCTGCGAGGAGCTTTCCGGTGCGGAAGAGGCTGCATCGGAGCAACCGGCAAGCAGCAGCAGCGAAACTGCGGCTGCAGCAATACGGAGTAAATTCTGTCGTTTCATTTCTCCCCCGTTATACCTGTGCAAGCAGGTCTTTCATGTCATAGATGCCCGGTTTCTGTCCTGCCAAGAACACAGCCGCATTGACCGCACCGACTGCAAACACCTCTTTGGATGCGGCGGAATGGGTCAATTCGATGGTTTCATCGCGGCCTGCAAACAGAATGGTATGTTCACCGACGATGGTGCCGCCGCGGATGGCGTGCATACCGATCTCCTTCGGCTCACGTTTTTTACGGTAAGCGTGGCGATCATAGACATAAGAGTACTGCTCGTTTGCTGCTTCATTGATGGCATTGGCAAGCATGATCGCGGTGCCGGACGGTGCATCGATCTTCTGATTATGATGCTTTTCGATGATCTCGATGTCATACTGATCGCCTAAAACAGCGACCGCTTTTCTTGCAAGCTCTGCAAGCAGATTGATGCCAAGCGACATATTATAGGTGAAAAACAGCGGGATTTCTGCTGCTTTGGATTTGATGTAAGCTACCTGCTCGGCATTCGAGCCAGTGGTTGCAACAACGACCGGGATAGCGCGCGGTGCGGCATAGTCAAGCACCTCACGCACACCGTTGACATGGGAGAAGTCGATGATAACATCGATTGCACCGTCAAATTCCTCACGGTTTTTATAAATCGGGAAATCTGCATACGGGGTATCGTTGATATCAAATCCGACGACGACCTTACAGTCCTCCCTTTTTTGGATCAGATCATAGATCACACGGCACATTCTTCCGTTTGCGCCGTTTAATGCTACACGGATCATGGTTCATTCCTCTCTTTTCAAACAGACTGGCAAAAGACGGACGGTGTATCCACCATCCGTCTTAGATTATTTTACTTTACAAGGCCGCATTTTGCAAGCTCGACACGCAGTGCCTCTCTGGTTTTATCCTCCATAGGATACAGCGGCAGTCTGCACGGACCGACTTCCAGACCCATCAAATTCATCGCTTCTTTGACCGGGACCGGGTTGACATCCGAGAAGAGTGCGTGTACCAGCGGAAGGTACTGCATCTGCAGTTCGGTGGAGCGTTTTGCGTTGCCGTCGAAATAAGACCGGCACATCTCATGGGTCTCATACGGCAGCACATTGGACAGTACCGAGATAACGCCGCTGCCGCCGAGTGCTAAGATCGGCAGGATCTGATCGTCGTTACCGGAGTAGATATCCAGATCATCACCGCATGCAAGTGCGAGATCCGCAACTGCGGAAATATTGCCGCTTGCCTCTTTTGCAGCAACGATCAGCGGGTGTTTTGCCAATGCTTTATATGCTTCCAATCCGATATTGACACCGGTTCTGGACGGAACGTTATATAAAATGACCGGCAGACCGCCCTCATTTGCGATGGTCTCGAAATGAGCGACCAGACCGCGCTGGGAGGTTTTATTATAGTACGGGGTAACCTGTAAGGTTGCATCCGCACCGGCTCTTTTTGCTGCTTTGGTCAGTTCCACGGCATATGCGGTATCATTCGAACCGGTACCTGCGATGATCGGAACTCTGCCCTTAGTCTGCTCGACTGCAAAGCGGATGACCTCTACGTGCTCATCATCGGACAGGGTGGATGCCTCACCGGTGGTGCCTGCGATGACCAGCGCATCGGTCTTACCTGCGATCTGCATCTCGATCAGTTCAGCGAATTTATTGTAGTTGATGCTGTAATCCGCATTCATCGGGGTGACAAGTGCAACACCCGCACCGCGGAAAATGGTATTTTTCATTGGAAAGTACCTCCTTAGTCGAGATAGCCTTTCGCAGCGAGCAGCTCAGCGAGTAATACAGCACCGCCTGCTGCACCGCGCAAGGTGTTATGAGAGAGACATACAAATTTATAATCGTACTGGGTATCCTCGCGCAGTCTGCCGATGGATACTGCCATACCGCCCTCTAAGTTACGGTCGAGGTTGGTCTGCGGACGGTTATCTTCTTCGAAGTAGTATAAGAACTGTTTTGGTGCGCTCGGTAAGCCAAGTTTCTGCGGCTCGCCTGCGAATGCAGCCCATTTTTCTTTGATCTGCTCGATGGTCGGTTTCTTATCGAAGCTTACGAACACTGCAGCCATATGACCGTCGGAAACCGGAACACGGATACACTGTGCGGTGATGGACGGAGTGGTTGCCGGTACGATCTGACCGTTTTCAACGGTACCCCAGATTTTCAGCGGCTCTTTCTCACTCTTTTCTTCCTCACCGCCGATGAACGGGATCACGTTATCGTTCATTTCCGGCCAGGTTGCGAAGGTTTTGCCGGCACCGGAGATTGCCTGATAGGTGCAGACTAAGGTTTTGGTAACGCCGAAATCATCCATCAGCGGAGCCAGAGCCGGAACATAGCTCTGCAGCGAGCAGTTGGATTTTACCGCGATAAAGCCGCGTTTGGTGCCAAGGCGCTCTTTCTGTGCTGCGATAACATCCAGATGTGCATCGTTGATTTCCGGAATGACCATCGGAACGTCCGGAGTGAAGCGATGTGCGGAGTTATTGGAAACGACCGGGCACTCATGTTTTGCATATGCCTCTTCAAGTGCTTTGATCTCGTCTTTTTTCATATCGACTGCGCAGAATACAAAGTCAACCATACCTGCGATCTGCTCGATATCTGCGGTAGCGTCGAGGATGATCATATCCTCCATTGCTTTCGGCATCGGTTTGCTCATTGCCCAACGGCTGCCGACTGCCTCTTTATAGGTTTTACCTGCAGAGCGTGCGGATGCTGCGAGTGCGGTTACGGTAAACCACGGGTGATTCTCAAGTAAAGTCGCAAAGCGCTGACCTACCATACCGGTTGCGCCGACAATACCTACCTTAAAATTCTTCATAATCTATAGCCTTCCTTCCGTGACTGCTTTTTGCAGTCTTTTTTATATTTCTATGCCCGATTCCGGAGCATGATTCCGATAAAGAGAAACAAAAAAACCGGCTGTACATCTTGCACACCGGTCCAATGTATGGTATAATGAGTAATGGCACTGAGCAAGTATCGATTCCCAGTATCCTTTAGCCCAACATCTTACCATGCATTTCATCGGTCAAGATGACAGTCCAGCCGCTATTGACGACTGACCCAGACAAGCCTTTTTCAGTCAAAGTGCTCTCTTCGGCGGTGACCCCTTTCTCCTTCCGATTCCAACGGCGGACTGAACGCCTTATCGGACGATACTTTTGGTAACCGCACCTCTAACGGATAGTAATATCATATCACTTTTTTGACGTTTCGTCAACTGTTTTGTCGATATTTTTACGCTTTGTTTGCCATTTTTATAACTAAGAAAGCAGATTCTGTATAATAATACAAAAAGTTGCTTTCCGATATTCACGAATTCGGCTGTTTTTCGAATATTCCGTGAAAATCCATATGAAAGGATGGTAAGCAGGACTGTTTTTCCTGCTGCAAAAATCATGAAAACGAGTGATTTTTATTTTGATCTGCCGGAGCGTTTGATCGCACAGACCCCGGTAGAGCCGCGTGATCATTCCCGTCTGCTCTCTTTAGACCGCAAGACCGGCGAAGTGGCGCACAAGCACTTTTACGACATCATCGATCTGCTCAACCCGGGCGATCTTTTGGTGGTCAACAACTCCCGTGTTATCCCGGCAAGATTATACGGTGTGAAAGATGACACCGGTGCTGCGATCGAGCTGTTATTGCTCGAACAGCTCGACGGTGAGCGTTGGGAGTCTTTAGTCAAACCGGGCAAGAAATGCCGTTTGGGTGCAAAATTCACCTTCGGCGGCATCTTACATGCTGAGGTCATTGAGGTCAAGGATGACGGCAACCGCATCATCGAATTCTCTTTTGATACCGAGAAATACGACAACATCTATCATATTTTGGACGAGATCGGTCAGATGCCGCTCCCGCCGTACATCAAAGCCAAACTGGAAAACAAAGAGCGTTATCAGACGGTATATTCCAAGGTGCAGGGCTCCGCTGCCGCGCCGACTGCGGGCTTACACTTTACCCCGGAGCTGATGCAGCGCATCCGCGACAAGGGTGTTCGCATTGCGGAGGTCACCTTACACGTCGGTTTAGGCACCTTCCGTCCAGTAAAAGTAGACGATGTCAACAACCACAAGATGCATTCCGAGCACTACTTTATGCCGCAGAAAACCGCAGACATGATCAACGAGACCAAGCAGAGCGGCGGACGCGTCATTGCGGTTGGCACCACAAGCTGCAGAACGCTCGAAAGCGTTGCAATGTTCTACGATTCGATCCACGAATGCTCCGGCTACACCGACATTTTCATCTACCCGGGTAAGGAGTTAAAGCTGATCGACGGACTCATCACCAACTTCCATTTACCGGAGTCTACCCTGATCATGCTGGTATCGGCATTTGCGGGCTATGAGAATGTGATGAACGCATACAAGATCGCGGTCGAGGAAGAATACCGTTTCTTCAGCTTCGGCGATGCAATGGCAATTCTGTAAAAGACCTTTTCTTTTACAGAAGTAAGAGTGAAAAGTGAAAAGATAAGGGAATAAATACATGTACGAATTAATCAAACAGGAAAATAAAGCGCGCCGCGGTACCTTTACCACGGTACACGGCACCATTCAGACACCGGCATTTATGAACGTCGGCACCTCCGCTGCGATCAAGGGCGGTATCAGCTCGTTTGACTTAAAGAACGAGCTGCACTGTCAGGTCGAGCTGTGCAACACCTACCATCTGCACGTTCGTCCGGGCGACGATCTGATCCGTCGCTTAGGCGGCTTACACAAGTTTATGGGCTGGGAGGGTCCTATTCTTACCGACTCGGGCGGCTTCCAGGTTTTCTCTTTGGCAAAATTACGCAAGATCAAAGAGGAAGGCGTATGGTTTAACTCCCACATCGACGGCAAGAAGATCTTCATGTCGCCGGAGATCTCGATGCAGATCCAGTCGAATTTAGGTTCCACCATCGCAATGGCATTTGACGAGTGTGTTGAAAACCCGGCGACCTACGAATATTCCAAGCGTTCCTGCGAGCGTACCACCCGTTGGCTGCATCGCTGCAAAGCGGAAATGCAGCGCTTAAATTCCCTGCCGGACACCATCAACAAAAACCAGTTATTATTCGGCATCAACCAGGGCTGCACCTTTGACGATTTACGTGTAGCGCACATGAAAGAGATCGCGAAACTGGATTTAGACGGTTATGCGATCGGTGGTCTGGCGGTCGGTGAGCCGACCGACGTGATGTACCACATCATCGACGTGGTCGAGCCGCATATGCCGAAGGACAAGATCCGCTATTTAATGGGTGTAGGCACCCCGTCGAACATCATCGAGGCGGTTGCACGCGGCGTTGA
>JBGUUN010000218.1:0-3914 GCA_045133555.1 Oscillospiraceae bacterium | reverse complement strand
TACTCATTCTTTTGCCCTCGCTCACTCCATAAGATGCTTGGAAAGCTGATCAAAACGCGGATCGAAATACTGCAGCGAAAGGAAAGCGCCCTCTGCCGGCAGCTCTTTGATCCCGATCTGCTCTGCCTTGGTCGGCATATCCCCTTTCCAAAGCTCCACAAAACTCTGCGGCTCCTTGACGACAAGCAAAGCACCCACTCTATTTGTCAAAAGCGCAAACAGTACAGATAAAAACTCGACATAGCCTTCTTCATTGGCGTCAAACCAGCCCGAAAAACCCTTGAATCCGATCGCAAACTGATCTTCCAACCATACCGTCAGATCGCTTCCGCCGTACGGATTTTTCACCTTGATGGCGATATCATCGCTGAATTCCTCGCCGTAGTTTACCTCAAGTTCAAAGCAGCCGAGCAATTTTCTGATCTCTTCCTCTTTGGCAGGAGGATAGATCAGCTCCAAAAAATCGCTGTCCCTATAATCAAACTCTTCTACCGAAACTTCCGACATTTCATCCATGGATATCCCCCCCTTTGCTCTAATATCAGTATAGCACATTTTTTATCAAGATACAAGTAAAAAGCCGACCCAAAACGGATCGGCTTGCAATTTGCTTATTTTAACGGCTCACCCTCGCCGTCGAATAACGGCAGCTCCTGTACATACAGGATATCGTCGCGGTATTTTGCGTCGCCCTCGGCTAAGATCGCCATCTTGCCGACGATCTGACCGCCTGCCTGTTTGACCAGCTTCTCGACCGCACGCAGCGATTCGCCGGTGGAGATAACGTCATCGATGATCAAAACGCGTTTGCCGTTCATTGCATCGCAGTCGTCCTGATCGATATATAAAACCTGTTTTTTTGCGGTGGTGATGGAGGTAACCTCGGTGGAAACCACGTTTTTCATATACAGCTTCGGTGCTTTGCGCGCGATCAGATAGCGGTTCACACCTGCCTGACGTGCCATTTCGTGTACCAGCGGAATACCTTTGGACTCTGCGGTGATCATGATATCGTGCTCCGGTGCTTTCTCTAACAGTGCTTTTGCGGAATTGACGGTCATCTCGATATCACCGAAGATAACAAATGCTGCGATCTGCAGATTGTCGTTTAACTTGCACAGCGGCAGGTCACGCTCGACACCCGCTACGTTGATGTGGTAAAACTCTTTCATACTCTTTTCTCCTTTATTTTCTCCGAGGATCATCCTCGGGATCATTCACTCTTGCCAAACGGATGTGCATCCGGTGCCTGACTTTCCGGCAGACGGTACACCTCCATCATCTCGTCGGTAAAGCTGCCGTCATCCTTATAGGCAAACATCGGCGGCAGTACCTGTAAAAACGGCTTTCCGCCCCTTCTGCCCTCGATCAAAAAAAGCCACGGCGGTGTCTTTGCGTTTTTGGACACAAACTGTAAGCGCTTTGGCTCGATGCCGTTTTTGCGCATCGCCTCCATCACATCCGCCAGTCGCTCCGGACGCTGACACAGATAGAATCCGCCGCCAAAGCGCAGCAGCTTGCCTGCCGTACGGCAGACATCCTCCACATTGCAAAACACCTCATGTCTTGCAATGGTCGCCGCATCGATCGCACGGGTGATGCCGCGGCCTGCCGCTTTATACGGCGGATTGCAGGTCACCGCATCCAGCGAGCCGAACTCGATGGTCTTGCGGATGGTATCCAAGTCCTTCAAATCGCAGAGCATCGGGGTAAATTCATCGGTAAGCCCCGTTTTTTGGGCACTCAGACGGCTTAATTCATAGGCTTCCTTTTGGATCTCGGCACCGTAGAGCTTTTTCGGATGCCAGTTGCGCCATAAGATCATCGGCACAACACCGTTGCCGCAGCAAAGATCCAGACAGGTATCGGTTGTTTTCAGTTTCGCAAAATCGGCAAGCAAAACGGCATCCATGCCAAAACGGTGTACTTCATCCACCGCAACATAGATCTGTCTTGCATTGTCGAGCAATTCATAGGTATAACTCATAAATCGGTTCCTTTCTGTCTGGTAAGTAAAGCTGCCGCACGGCGCCAAAGACGCACCACCGAGCTGCCAAGCAGGATGCCGATGGCGATCGCACCCGATACCTGCAGGCTGTAGGCACCCTGTGACGCAAATTTTTCCAGATCGCCCTGCAGCAAAAATTCCATGGTGCGTAAGATCGCACCGCCCGGTACGATCGGGAAGATCGCAATGGTGGAGTAGATGAGTGCCGGCTTTCTGCGTAAGATCGCCATACATTCGGCGTAAAGTGCGATCGAAAACGCCGCTGCCAGATAGCCCGCAACGTCGGTCTCAAACCGAAACGCAAACATCACCAAAAGATAAAACAGCCAGCCGATGCCACCGCCCAAGGATGTAAAGAACATCTCGATCCCGCGGACCTTATATAAAAACGCAAATGCCATTGCCGAGAAAAACGCATACACGACCGGCAAAAAGAAGTCAGTGAAAAATTCCATACCGCCCCTCCTTACAGGATCATGTTGACCAAGACCACACCGATCGCGATGCAGACCGCAGTCATCAGCGCCTCTGCCAGCTTTGCAATGCCGGAGATATAATCGCTTGCCAAGAAATCGCGCATACTGATGGTAAGTGCCAAGCCCGGTACCAACAGCATCAGCGCACCGATGTTGACCACCGCGGCATCCCTCGCAAGTCCCAGAAATACAACCAGATGGGACATTGCCGTGCAGAAGATCGCACCGAATGCGGCGCGGATAAAGCCGTTGCTTTCCAGCTTATCCAGTAAAAACAGCAATATTTCCAGCAAAAAGCCGATCACACCGGCGCAAAGTGCATCCCAAAAGCTGCCCTTGAAGAACAAACAAAACGCAAAACCCGCCAGAAATCCGGCAAGCCACATCACCCACTGCGGATAGGACGGTTTTTCCTCGATCTCTTTGAGTGCTTTCATGACAGTCTCCGGATCCGGTTTATCTTTGCAGATGGTGCGGGACAGATCGTTGAGGCGATCCACCTTATCCAGATCGCTTGCAGACACAAAGGTACGGCGAATCTTGGTGGAATACTCCTCATTCTCGTCGGTCAGCGACACAAACAAGGTGGAATGTACCGCAAAGACATGGACATTTTTCATCCCGTATGCCTCACAGATATAGATCACGCTTTCTTCCACACGGTTGATCTCCGCACCGTAACGCAGCAGCGCAAATCCGACCTCGGTCGCTGCTTTCAATATTTCCTTACCGTTCAAGGAACTCCGCCCCTTTCCTGCCGTTTTCCTGTTATCTTATCTATTATACCACAACTGCGCATACTGCGTCAATCGGGTTTTATCTTATGCAAACAAAAAATAACTCCTAATTTTCCCTTGTGTTTCTACGGTTGAATCAGGTTCCAAAAGCCTCCCTTGTGCAAAGGGAGGTGCCCCGAAGGGGCGGAGGGATTGGCGAAAAAGCCAAAACAACCCCTCCTCCCCATTACACAGGGGAGCCTTGGGTTACGCTGTATTTTTTGGGAAACACGAAGTCAAATTGGGACAAAAAATAAAACCGAATACGCTGCTGCATTCGGTTCTTTTATTATTTTCTGATATCGTTGATGATTGCCTGCAGATGAAGTATCTGTTCGCTTGTGAGTCCGCTGACATCTACCGTACATTCATTGCTCAGCCCAAGGATATAATCGGTGCTGACCGAAAAGGTCTTTGCAATGTTGATCAGCATATCGATCGACGGTTGGATATTGCCGTTTTCCCAGTTGCTGATACATTGTTTTGTCACATTCAATCTTCTGCCGAACTCCACCTGATTCAATCCCAAAGACTTTCTGATCTCCTTAATGCGCTCATGAAACACCGTTGTCACCTCTATAAAAATCAATTTCTACAATACTATTGTAAACTACAACTTGACAAATATAAAATACTATAGTATACTAATATTGG
>JBGUUN010000217.1:0-3965 GCA_045133555.1 Oscillospiraceae bacterium | reverse complement strand
TCTTTGAGCAGATAGCCTTTGCCGATGTTTTGCCATTTGATCGCGCCGATGTCATGATACGGCATGATCTCGGCATCGATGATGCAGTCATATTTTTGGCGCAGCGCGCGGATCGCCGCAAAATGCTGCTGGTTGTCGTTGATGCCCGGAATGATCGGACAGCGTAAGATCACCTTTGCGGCAAGCTTATCAAGCAATGCCAGATTGCTTAGGATACGCTCGTTGTCCGCACCGATATACATCGAATGCATATCCGGATCGGTCATCTTGTAGTCGAATAAAAACAGATCACAAAGCTTGGTGAGTGCCGCTAACCGCGTCGGATTGACCAAGCCGTTGGTCTCGATGCAGGTGTGGTAGCCCGCATCCTTGCAGGCTTGCAGCAGGGCGGTCAGAAATTCGTACTGACAGGTGGCTTCGCCGCCCGAGAAGGTGACACCGCCGCCTTTTTGATAAAATCGCTTGTCCTTGTGGATCTCTGCCATGACCTGCTCGACGGTGTATTCGGTACCGATGGTGGAAATGGCGTTGTTCGGGCAGGCTTTGATGCATTCTCCGCAGCCGGTGCATAAAAAAGCCGCTAAACGGTGGGTCGGCAGATTGGGATCGATGTGATGCACTTCATGGGTGCAGACCGCAGCACATTTGCCGCAGTAGGTGCAGCTTACGGTATTGATCGCAAGCTGCGGTGTGAAGGAGAGGGATTCCGGATTGTGACACCATGCACAGGAAAGGTTGCAGCCCTTGAAGAACACGGTGGTGCGGATGCCCGGACCGTCATGCAGCGAAAATCGCTGGATATTAAACAGCGTTCCGACCATATCAGAATTCCTCGACGGTGGTACGTAAAATCAGCTCGTGCTGTACGATCGGATCCAGCTCGACAAAGCGTGCGGAGAAGCCGCCGATGCGCACGATCAGGTTTTTGTAGCGCTCCGGATGGATGAGCGCCTGCTCAAGGTCATCTCTGCCGATCGCGGAGAGGTTGGTCTGGGTGCCGTTTGTCTCGTAGAAGATCTCCAGCATGGTTTTGATCTTATCGAAGTTATTGTTCAGCAGATCCTTGTTGAAGCGGATGTTGTGAACAACACCGACGTGTTTTGCCGGGTCGATCTTGGACATCGAGTTCAAGGTCGCGGTCAGACCGTTTTTATCGCCGCCCAAAGACGGGGAGTTACCGTTGGAGAGCGGTTCGCTTCTCATTCTGCCGCAGGCGGTCGCGGAGCTGACCTTACCGCGCTCGGCAGAGCCGGAGTTGTTGACGCTGACGATGTTGTAGTTGTAGAGATTGACCTCTTTGCCTGCCTCCATATGTAAGTCTGCTACATGGTGGAATACACGCACCGCCATCTCGTCGGCATAATCGTCGTCGTTGCCGTATTTCGGTGCATCCAACAGCATCTTACGCTCTTTTTCATAGCCCTCGAAGTTGGCATCCAGCATCTCGACCAGTTTTTCGATGGTGAATAACTTATCGTCATAGACGCATTTCTTGATCGCGGTGAGGGAGTCTGCTGCGGTCATCATGCCGAAGATCTCACTGGTTGCGGAGAGGTAACGGCAGCCGCCCGAGAATACGCCTTTGCCTTTTTCAACGCTGTCGTGCATCAGTAAGGACAGGTGCAGATACGGTGCTGCTTCGCCTGCCAGCTCATAGTTTAACTGCTCGTGGTATGCTTCTTCCTTGACTGCCCAGCGCAGCATATTATCATAAACTGCCCACAGGTCCTCAAAGGTCTTATATTCCGATACCGGCGGGATATTATCCGCTTCTTTGCGTTTCAAGAAGGAGTTATAGCCCTCATGCAGCACGACATCCACCGCAGAGGAAAGGGTCATACCGGTGTTCGGGGTAGCCGCACCGATACCCTCCAAGATATACTCGCCGCAGCCCAGCGGTACCCATGCATTTGCTTCTTCTTCCGAAATGTTATAGATCTTCTGCATTGCCGGAACGGTGCATTCGTCGCTGTATACGATCGGGTATACCGCACCTGCCTGGATGTTCTGCAGGGTCTTGACCATCAGCTCATCGTTCATGCCGGTGTAGTAACGCAGGGTCAGCTGCGGAACGACATCCTGTACGCGTTTGGAGGTCTCGATCAGTGCGAATGCCAGACGGTCGGCGTTCTCCGGGTTCGGACGGCCTTTGCCGCCGACGATGATACGGCTGTCATGTACCTTGCTGACACGGATGATCGCACGGTAGAAGGAGGACAGATAGCGGATCGCTTCTTCTTCGTCCAGAATGCCCGCATCGATATCGCGGCAGTAGAAGTCGCCTAAAGTGATATCCAGACGGCCGAAGTTCATCAAGTCGGAGCAGACCGCATAGATCCAGATCAGCTGCAGTGCCTGTTTGAAGGTTTCCGGTTTCTTGTCTGCGATATGGGTGAAGATATCGCGGATCTCGGCAAGATCTTTTCTGCGCTGCTCGCAGCTTGCGGTTTCCAGCAATGCAGCGGCGTTGTCTGCGTACATTTTGCAGGCATCGGCTAAGATATCCAGCGAGAGATCGAGTGCTTTGTAGAAGGTCGGGTTATCGTTTTGTGCGGCATAAGCGGCATTGCGTGCGCGTAAGCCCGGGATACCCTCATCCACCAGCAGTTTTAAGTCAACGTTCATGCCGGCGATACGGCAGACACCGTAGTAGAAAGCGCCCGGCATGATATAGCGGCCGTATTTCTCGGTAAAGCGGACCGCAACCTTATGTTCGGTGTTTTCTTCTTTCCAGAAAGCACGCATTGCCTCAACTTTGGCACGGTATGCGTCATCGACGGTATCGCCCAGCTCATCGAGTGCTTTCTGGACGCGGTCATCCCAGTAATAGTAGGTGTAAGAGCCGCCGTACTGCGGGGAGAAGCCGACAAATCCGTGTTTCATATAGCCGATGATGACCTCCTCGCGGTCGATCGGCATCAGTACATACGGCACCTGCATGGCAAGACATTTTGCCTCACGCAGATTGATATCGGATTCGCTTTGGTAGCACGCGGTAAAGGCGAGTGCGTAGTCCATATCTTTTTTGGCATCAAAATACATAAACATTTCCTCCGTTCATAAATTTGGTGGACACAAATTCTCATTATCTTCATTATAACAGCAAAAAGGGATTTCGGCTATTGACTTTTTTCCGAAAAAACAGTACAATAGTCCAGTAACTGTTATTTTGGAGGCAAAAATCATGAAAAAAACGATGATTTATCGCATATTGTTTTATATTATCGGCCTGATCACCCTTTCTGCGGGCATCATGCTCAACACCAAGGTGAATCTGGGCGTGTCCTGTGTGACCGGTGTGCCGTTCTCGGTGTCGGAGGTATTCGGCATCAAGTTCTCCCGTGCGACCTTTGTGGTGTACATGGTGATCTTTGTTATTGAGATGATCCTGCGCGGCAAAAAGTGCAAGGTTTACGATCTGCTGCAGATCCCGTTTACGCTGGTATTCAGCGCATTTTTGGATTTCTTCGGTGCGCTGTTTACCTTCGGTGAATTGAGCGTATTCATGCGCTTTGTGATCTTCGGCATTGCGGTGGTACTGATCGCGATCGGTGCTGCGATGTCGGTCGGCATGAAGTTTGTACCGAATCCGCCGGACGGATTGGCTGCGGCGATCGGTGAGGCGTTGGGCAAGGGCATGGGCTTTGGCAAAAACTTCTTAGACATTGCGTGTGTAGCGACCACTTTAACGGTCGGTCTGGTATTCGGCGGCAAGGTCATCGGTATCGGCATCGGCACCTTGATCGCAATGATCGGTGTCGGACGCTGCGTTGCGCTGTTTAACAAGCTGGTGGGCGGCAAACTCAAAAAACTCGCAGGACTTGAATAAGAGTGTGAAGTTAAAGTATGTACATACCCGAAAAGCTTTTGTGCTCGAATGTCAGAGATAACATATAAACTGAAAACGGTACTTTTTCGCAGGAAAAGTACCCTCCCACAAAGCTAAGAAAAAAACCACCAAGCAT
>JBGUUN010000216.1:0-2952 GCA_045133555.1 Oscillospiraceae bacterium | reverse complement strand
GCTGTTACCTGGCAGCAGCTGGTCATGTACGTTGTCGGCCTGGTATTGGTGTATCTGGCTATCGCAAAACAGTATGAGCCGTCCTTGCTGTTACCGATGGGTTTCGGTGCAATTTTGGTTAACCTTCCGTTCTCCGGTGTTCTGAATCAGACCATCGAGGGTATCGGTGAAGTACACGGTATCATTGAGTGGTTATATGAGATCGGTATCGAGGCATCCGAGGCAATGCCGCTGCTGCTGTTCATCGGTATCGGTGCAATGATCGACTTCGGTCCGCTGCTGTCCAACCCGAAAATGTTCTTATTCGGTGCTGCTGCACAGTTCGGTATCTTCTTCGTTGTAGTCGTAGCAATCTGCCTCGGCTTCGATTTAAGAGATGCTGCTTCCATCGGTATCATCGGTGCTGCTGACGGCCCGACCGCGATCTTAGTATCTCAGGTATTAAAATCCGAGTACATGGGACCGATCGCCGTAGCCGCATATTCGTACATGGCTTTAGTTCCGATCGTTCAGCCGCTGGCTATCAAAGCTGTTACCACCAAAAAAGAGAGAAAGATCCGCATGGCTTATCAGCCGGCAGGCGTTTCCAAGACCCTGCGTATCGCATTCCCGATCATCGTTACCGTTATCGCAGGCTTTATCGCTCCGACTTCCGTATCTCTGGTTGGCTTCTTAATGTTCGGTAACTTACTGCGTGAGTGCGGTGTCTTAAATTCTCTGTCCGAATCCGCTCAGAACGTACTGGCAAACTTAGTAACCTTACTGTTAGGTATCACCATCTCCTTCAGCATGGTTGCAGAGCAGTTCGTAAAAGTAGAGACCTTACTGATCATGGTTTTAGGTCTGGTTGCATTCGTATTCGACTCCATCGCAGGCTGTATGTTTGCTAAATTCATCAACCTGTTCACCAAAAACAAGATCAACCCGATGGTTGGCGCTGCAGGTATCTCCGCATTCCCGATGTCTGCTCGTGTTATCCAGAAAATGGGTATCGAGGCAGACCCGCAGAACCACCTGTTAATGCATGCAGTAGGTGCTAACGTTTCCGGTCAGATCGCTTCCGTTTTAGCAGGCGGTATGATCTTAAATCTGGTTCCGCAGATGCTGCAGCAGTTGGGCTAAGGAGGTATTGTAATGAATATTGATTTACAGAGCTTGGGTTTTGCATTCGAACTGATGTGGCAGGGTATGCTGGGCATCTTTGCTGTTATGGCTGTAATTGCTGTCATCGTATCCTTCAGCACCAAGATCGGCAAAAAGAAATAATCTTTTTCATAAACCGTTCCGCCGCCGTAAAATACGACGGCGGATCTGCTTTTTTCCGCTTGCAAAATCTCAAAAAGATGATACAATATTATCAAGAAGGGAGGGAAATCGGATGCATAAAACAGCCATCGCGCAGTTTACAAACCTTGCAAGAAATCTGCTGTCACAGACATTTCATAACGATGAGGAAAGCTATGCTTTTTTCTTTCGCATGATCGCCGCTTATTATATCAAAAAAAATCCGATCGGTATCTCTGATGATGCGGATTCCTTTGCGTGCCTTTGTCAGCATCTGCATACCGTCCTTCCGCAAATTTTTGAACCGTACACCGTCGATGCAAATAAAGAAAATTTATATCGCCTCTTATCCGATGCTGCCGATACGATCCCAAATGCGGATTGGGAACATATCGAGATCATCGGATGGCTGCATCAGGCATACCATACTACGGATAAGGATGCAGCATTTGCGCTGCTCAAAAAGGGCAGCAAGATTCCAAAATCGCATCTGCCGGCTGCAACGCAGCTTTTTACACCGGATTGGATCGTAAGATATCTGGTGCAAAACAGTCTGGGTAAGCTGTGGCTGCAGATCCGTCCCAACAGCAAATTGCGGGATAGCTTCGATTTGTATCTCCCGTCTGCAGCAACACCGAACGAGGGACTTCGGTTAGAACAGCTGCGTGTTCTGGATCCGTGTATGGGCAGCGGACATATTTTGGTCTATGCGTTTGAACTGCTGTACCGGATGTATCTCGAAAGCGGATACCTCCCGGAACAGGCGGTAAAATATATCTTTGAAAACAATCTGTACGGATTGGATATTGATCCGCATGTAACAAAGATCGCCTGTTTCTCACTGATGATGAAGGCATACCGCTGTGACCCTCAAATCTTCCAAAAGCCGCACCGCCCGCAAATTTTTGCTTTGTCCGATGCGCTGCCGCAGACAGATTCAGATGTGCTGCGCACCTTCAGAGAGGAGACGGCTGCATACGGCTCGCTGGTCATCCCGCCGCAAGTTGCTGCTGACGAGCCCTTCTACCGAAAACTGCTTTGCATCCTGCGGCAAAAATACCATGCGGTGATCACCAATCCGCCGTATATGGGTAAAAAGAGCCTGAACGAGGCTTTAAGCGGCTATCTGACCAAGCATTATCCATCGGGAAAGTCCGACCTCTATGCGGCATTTTTGCTGCGCTGCAGCGAATGGACGGCACAAAACGGTTTTACTGCAATGATCACCATCCATTCCTGGATGTTCATCCATTCCTATGCCGCATTGCGTGAACGGCTGTTTGCTTCCATGCGGGTCGATACGCTGCTGCATACCGGTGCTTCGACCTTTGAGGAGCTCAATGCATTCAATGTTCTTTCGGCAGCATTCTGCCTGCAAAAATCACAGCAGGAAACCTACGGAAGGTATGTACGGCTTTGTGATGTTTTAAGCAGAGAAGAAAAGCTGGCTGCTTTTTCTGATCCGAAAAATCACTATTGCGTCAGCCCGAAACGTTTTACGAAAATACCGGGACATCCGCTTGTCTATCATATTTCGGATACAGCGGTCGATAATTTTGATAAAATGCAGCCTCTATCCGTTTTATACAAGCCCAAACAGGGAATTGCCACTGCGGATAATGCGCAGTTTGTACGCTATTGGTTTGAGGTACCGAAAGAGAATATCTG
>JBGUUN010000215.1:0-4822 GCA_045133555.1 Oscillospiraceae bacterium | reverse complement strand
TTGTCCTCCATCCAGATGCCGCGGGTACCCTGTACTCTGCCGCCGCGGGAATACGGACGCGGTAAACAGGTATCCAAAGTCAGGGTGATGGTCTCACCGTTTGCGCATTTGATCATGGTGGTGATCACGTCGCCATGGTTGAATACGGTAGACGCGGTCGGATCGTTTTCGCCTTTGTTGCGGACGATCCAGTCATGTAAACCGCGGGATTTGCTTGCCATGGAAACTAAGGAAACCATGCGGTTGCCGCGGTTGATATTTAAGTATTTTGCGATCGGGCCCAGCTCATGGGTCGGATAGTTTTCACCGTTTCTGTAATGGTAGTTGTCGTAACGGTAGTGACGGTTTTCGATACCGCAGCAGATCTCATCACGCAGATCATGCTCGTAGCCGCCCTCGCAGTGGATCAGTTCACCGAACATGCCCTGTTTGACCATATTCAGAACTGCCATCTCTTCTCTGCCGTAGCAGCAGTTTTCGAGCATCATGCACGGTACACCGGTCTCCTCACTGGTACGGACAAGTCTCCAGCAGCTGTCGATCGAAGTTGCACCGCCGACCTCCATAGCCACGCGTTTGCCCGCCTTCATCGCAGCAATCGCGATCTCAATATGGCTGGTCCAGGAAGTAAATACCAAAACCGCCTCAACTTCCGGATTTGCGATCACCTCTTTGTAATCGACTGTGCCGGTGCAATTCCATTCTTTGCGTGCATCCTCTTTATTGATCATCTCCAATGCGCGCTCAATGCGATCTTCGTAGCGGTCGCAGACCATTTTTACCTCAATGTTCGGCAGATAGAATAATGTATCCAGCATACCGTAACCGCGGTTGCCAAGACCGATGACACCGAGTTTGACTTTTTTTCCCATAATAATTTCCTCCTTAATAATTCCGGATCACACCGATGACTTTACCCAAAAGCGCCAACTGATCGCAAATGATCGGCTGATAGATCGGATTTTCCGGTTGTAAACGATAATGATTTTCCTCGCGGTAAAAACGCTTTACCGTTGCTTCACAGCCGCCAAGCAATGCTACGACAATATCTCCGTTTTCCGCATAACTGCATTTGCGCACGATCACGATATCGTTGTTTAAGATCGCCGCATCCTTCATGCTGTCGCCGATGACACGCAGCGCAAACAGTTTATCCGATTCGCCCGGCTTGACCGGGAACTGTACATAACCCTCGATATTCTCAATCGCGGTGATCGGTTTACCGGCGGTGACCTCACCGACCAACGGTACCGAACAGCTGTCTCTGCCCACAACCTTCAATGCACGGTTGCGATTCTCCTGCTTCTCGATCAAGCCCATCTGACACAGCTCATTGATCAGACGGTATCCCATTGAGGTGGAGCGCAATCCAAATTCTTCACAGATCTCACGAACGCTCGGAACGTAGTTTTCATCCGCACGGCGCAGGATATATTCATAAATTCCGGTCAAAAGTTCTTTATGCTCCGACATAAGTTACACCCCTTTTATTCGATCCAATTTTAAAATACGCAGCAGCTCTGAAACTGCCCGGTCATGTGCCATGACCAAAAGACGGTCGCCATCCATCAGCTTGGTATTACCGCGCGGAATGATCAGATGCCCCGCACGGGTGATCGAAATGATAATGCTGTCCGCCGGGAGCTTGAGTTCACTCAAAGAAGTACCGGACAGCTCATATACCTTCGGCAGCGTGATCTCATGGATGGACGCATCTTCTCCTACCTCCAAAAGTTCCTTGATGCGGGAGGTATCCACCTCACGTTCCAGCAGCTTGACAAAGGTATCGACATTCGAGATCGCGGTACCGATGCCGAGTCTTTTGAAAATGGTAACGTTCTTCGGGTCATTGACCTTTGAAACGATCTTTGCTTTATAAAAAATTCTGGAGGCAAGCTGGCAGCAAACCAGATTATCCTCATCCGAGCCGGTGAGTGCAAGTACCGCATCCGGGCTTTGGATCCCGCAGCCTTCCAGGATATCCACCGAAGCCGCATCACCGCAGACCACCGGAATATCCAGTTCTGCCGCAATTTTCTGTGCAGCAACAGGATCTTTTTCGATCAGATGCAGCTCATGTCCTTCTTCCAGCAGCGCTTTTGTCAGATAATATCCGACCTTACCGCCGCCGGCAACCAATATCTTCATCTTATTTACTCCTTGCCGCTTAATCTACATTCATGCCGATGATCAGCGTATCGCCCTTTTTCACTGTCAGCTTCTGTCCGGTACATACCGTCAAACCGCCGCCGATATGCATAAGCGCAAACAGAAAATGATGTTCCGGCAGCTCGATGAGCGATACATCACAGTCCCAAATATGACGCGGCGCATCCACCTCATAAAAGCTGATGGCATGGCTTCCGAAACGCAGTTTTTTCGGTGTTTTCTTCTCGGTCAGAATATCTCTTGCCGCGGATGCATTTAAGTTGGTCGGGCAGAAGGTCTGCAGTCCGAGCGCGGAATATACCGCTTCCCTTTTCGGGTCATAGATACGCACCAGAACATTATCGATCTTAAAGATTTCCTTTGCAATCTGACCGACCATGATATTGACATTATCCTCTGCACCGAGTGCCGCAAGTGCATCGCAGTTTTCGATACCGGCTTTGCGCAGCACATCCTGATCGATCGGGAAACCGAGCGTGGTATATCCCGGGAAGTCCACACCCAAACTGCGCAGATTCTCCTCATGCTGATCCACCACCGATACATCGTGCCCATCCGCAACGAGCATATGAGCCAGCTTGCTGCCGACCTTGCCGCAGCCTACGATCAGTATATTCATATCAACACTCCTTCCCATTTTATCAAAAAACGGCACACCAAAAAAGCGGTATGCCGTTTCCATATCCGTTATTCTTCAGTCGGGTCTGACTCGGTTTCGACGTCAGACTCCTCTGTCTGGGAAACGGACTCCTCAGAACTTACTTCTTCGGAAGAACCGAACAGTTCCTCCTCATTGATCTCTTTGGACTTTGCCACAAAGATGACCACCGTTTCCGGTGCTTCCAGGTCGATCTTACCGCCGACCGGCAGCGAAAGTTCAATGACTTTGCCTTCCGCATACTCGTTGGTTTCGATGGTTTCTATCTTACTCTTGATACCGGCTGCGGACAATTCCGCTGCATATGCTTCGCCGGTCTTGCGTTTGCCAAGTCCGTCGGTCAATGCCGGCAGAGTATAATACTGATTGCCCTTGCTGACCAAAAATTCGATCGCCTCGCCCTTTGGCACGATCGTACCCTTGGCGATGCTTTGCTCGATGATATAGCCTTTTTCCACTGTATCATCGTACTGATATACCGCAGTGATCTCATACAGACCGCTGTACAGCGCATTATTCTCGATATCGGCGAAATATTTACCGACAAAATTGCTGACTTCAATACCGTTTTCGATGGAGCTCGAACTGATCGGCAGGCTTTCTTCCTCCTCGCTGCTGTCTTCGGTGAAAGACGGCTGGTAGGAAACACCATCCATAAAGCTGACATTACCGGAGGACGATATGGTATCGTCACCGCCAAGCAGCATGGTGTATACCATGATAAACAGACCCAGTACCACCGGCAGCGTGATCAACAGCACCAACAGTGCCACCGGCATCTTCGGTTTTTCATGTACGACCTGATTTTTTCTGTCCTCGACCAGTTTCGGTTTCTTCGGTACTGCCGATTTATTACCGACTGCCGGGATGACGATGGTCTTATCCGCAGCCTGTCTTTCCATAGCTTTCGGAAGCTGCTCGGTCGGCTGCTCATTGTATAAGTGATGCATCAAGGTCTTGAAGCTGCGGGTACGTTTTTCCGGATCCGGGTTCAATCCCAACAAAATCGCTTTGGATACGGAATCCGGAACATCCGGATTGAGATCCTTCGGCGGAGTCAGCGTATCCGAGATCGCACGGGAGTTGGCTTTCGGCACCATACTGCCGGTCAGCACGCGATAAAGGATCGCGCAGAATGCGTATACATCGGTCCATTCGCCGATGACACCGCCCGGCTGATACTGTTCCGGGGCGGAATAGCCCGCATACAGCTCATGCTGCATATCGGTACCGACACATCTTGCCTGCGGGATAACAAAGTGGTGCAGCCGCACCTTACCTTTCTCATCCACCGTTAAGTTCTCCGGACAAACGCCGCAATGGGTAATGCCTGCCGCATTCAGCCCCGATAAACCGTACAGCAGCGGCGTGAGCAGAAATTCTGCCTGTTTCCAGGACAGAACATCAAAATATTCGGTGATATATTTCTGTAACGTGCGTTTACCGAGTTTTGCCTCGATGACCGCATACGCAGTACCGTTTTCATCAAACACATCTCTGCACTGAGAGATGCAGTTGGTGCTGCCCATGGTCTTAAGCTTCTGATGCAATGCGATAAACTGCGAGATCCAATCCAGGCAGATCGATTCATCCTTCTCGGACACCTGCACATTTTTACCGTCCGAAACACGCAATGCCTTGCCGGTCGGGAAAAACTCGCGGATATAGACCGCCTCGTTTGCATGCATATCAAAAGCAGCGTAAGTATAACCCTCACCGTTTACGGTGTATACGGCGCCGATCAGATAACGGCCCTGCAGTACCGCACCCACCGACAATGCCGGCGGCTCATTAAACGGCAGCAGCGGCTTTCCGCAATTCGGACATAGCCCCTGTGCCTGCTCGGTCAGGCTCATACAATTCATACATCTTGTCTGCATATGAATTCCTTTCTATAATACTCTGATGTCGTTTTCTATCTATCCTTATTGGGGAAGAAAATACGTTCCAAAACACATGTATATACATACACGCATATATTGTACCACATTTTGC
>JBGUUN010000214.1:0-2794 GCA_045133555.1 Oscillospiraceae bacterium | reverse complement strand
GCGGCGATTACCCTGCAGAGCTTGCTCTTCTGTGTACACGGATGCAGGCACTCACCGCAGCACTTACCGACCATGGTTATGATCTGTGCGGAGACGAGGTCTGCAAGCTGACGATTGCACCGAAGTCCTTTGGTTATACAGGGGATGAACTTGCCGGGATTCTGATCCGACACGAGCTCATTCCCGAGTTTTACGATCCCGATTATGTTGTTCTGATGGTAACGCCGCAGACATCCGACGAAACGCTCGACCATCTGGAACAGACCCTGACCGCCATTCCCCGCCGCACACCGATGTTGGATGCACCACCGCCCCTGCCATCCCTGCGCACCGTCTGTACACCGCGAAAAGCCATGCTGTCCCCGTCTGAGACCGTCCCGGTGGAGGACTGTATCGGCAGAGTCCTTGCCCAGCCGTCCGTATCCTGTCCGCCCGCGATTCCGATTGCGGTATCGGGTGAAGAACTGACGGAAGACGCTGTCCGTGCGTTCCGATATTGGGGCATTGAAACTTGTTCGGTTATTGCAAAAACGTAATAGAAACAGCATCACCCCGACAGATTTTTGACACTCTGTCGGGGTGATTTCCTTTTTTATGGTTCGATCATTTTTTTGATCTGCAAAAGCAGTTCACGGTCCGCGCGATATACGCCCTCATACGGAATCTCGATCAGCACCTCGCCGTTATCTTCATATACAAAGTACCGATATTCCCGCTCGGGCACAGCAGCCGTCACCGTATAATACACCTTTACTGCCGGATAATCGTTGACACTCATGATCCGCGTCGGTTCTGCATCCGCAATCATCGCAAGGAGCGCCGTTGCATCCGCGATTGTCGTTTCCGCCGCGCCTTGCAGGGAAACCGAAACCGACTGAATCTGCTCCTGTTGTGCCACGACAATCGGCTTCGCCATCGGGAACAGTTCGTTGTACGCGGCATATCCGCCGATACCCAGTGCAAGCAAAAGGATCAGAAGCAGCAAATATATCCGTTTCATACTGTTACACCGTTACCCCATTATCTCTTTCCAACGTGACAACAACGGTATCTTTCGCCCATGAAGCAGCCGGACAATGTGTTACAGCTATCACTCTCCACCCTTGCTTGGCCATCGCATTCATCTCATGTTCCGCCTCTTTCACCTTATAGATTTCCACTTTATATTCGTACATACAATCTACTCCCTTTATCAAATTCAGGATTTATTATTCTCTGCTCTGTTAGCAGGCGTTTTTAATGTAATGGCATATACCGTATGAATCTGCATAGGATCACTTTCCGAAGCGATGCCGTTATAATATACGACAATTTCATCCCCCATATGGAAATGGGTCATGCTGTCCGCTTTTTCCGCATGCAAGGATACCCAATATTCACCGGTTTCGTTTTCTATCAGAACAGAACTTTCCATTGTTTTCTTGACAATTCCCGTGATGCTCGGTTCATTGGCAATAATGTCGTTCATACTCCGGTTGCTGCAGCCGATCAAACCAAGTACACAAATCATAGTCAAAACAACAGATAACCACTTTTTCATACCATCATCGCTCCCATCACTGCAAATATTCCGCCGGAACCTTGCCCCAGAAGAAGCACGCTTCCACGGTTTCATTGTATTCATTATAGGAAATGTTCGATGTCGGTTTGGCTTGCGTTGCGTAGATATCGCCGTTTCCGTCGGGCATCACGCTTTCATAAATTACACCCGAATGCTCATTGACATACTCAACGTAAGTATACTTCTGCGTTTCCTTGACTTTATACTCGATATGAATCCCATAATCGGGGTCAACCAGCGTCAGAGGCGTATCGTATACGTGATAATATCCCGACAGCACACCGTTTTCCGCCATGTCTTCGAGTTCTTCTTCGGTCAGCCGATCGATGATTTCACCCCGGTAATAGACATTTGCATAGAGAAATGTCTTCTCGTAGGTATAATCGTTAAATTCACGCCAGCTGTCACCGTTTCCCGTCGACAGAATCTCGCGGAGTTTCTCCGTGACGCCTTTGTACTCTGCAAACAGCGGAAATTCAAAATAATCGTTATCCAGGCTGATATTGAGCGCGCCGGAATAAATCTTCTGCATCGCATTCGCACCTGCCGCACGGAGTTCTTCACGGTAGACCTCCAAAATTGAGCGAATTTCTGCGGCAGTCAGATGGTTGTTTGCATCCAGACCCGTATCACTGAACAGACTGGAATTGTGATAAACACGGGTATAATACGTCTTATCGGGATTGACGTGTTCCGCTTTATCAAGGGCATCCAGCGCACGCTCAAAATACAGATCGGCAAAGTCATCCTGTGCCGTCAGTGCCGTGACAAACGGTACCCAGTCAGAGTACAGTACATCCGTGTTTTTCGCAATCGGAATCTGGTACTTGGTCTTCCACACGGTCGTACCGATGTCGATCATGGTCGGCGCTTTCTGATACCCTTCTTCCGCTTTTCTATATGCCGAGGGGATATCATAAGGCGCATAACCGTAGGCATCGTATGCCGCCTGTCCGTTCTTTGCCATATCATTGTACATGCGGATCAGTGCTTTGTCACGAATGGTGATCGGCATATCACGGTGTTCCATTGTAATGTATCTCGTCATGACAACCGAGGGAATATAGCGGTCAAGACCGAGCACATCGATACGTGCAAGCACGGAGAACACCATCATGCATGCCGTCAGAAGGATAACCGCACGTTTGCCCTCAAACATCATCTTCGGGGTCTTGTAAAAGATCGTGTTGCACAGCATCCAACACAGAACCGCGCCGCAGAGGCATCCGAACA
>JBGUUN010000213.1:0-1762 GCA_045133555.1 Oscillospiraceae bacterium | reverse complement strand
AAACGCAGACGCGGTGCACCGGAGATCGATAAAGCGGAAGGCAAGATCGTGATCGGTGCAGACGGTAAGACCAAGGATATCGTGGTGCGTGAGCGCGGTGCATCCGAGGTCATCATTGAGGAGTTTATGCTGCTGGCCAACGAAGCTGCTGCAAAAGCGGCACAGTTAAAAATGCTGCCGTTTGTGTACCGTATCCATGAGCCGCCGACGCCGGATAAACTCGAGACGCTGCATGAGGCGGCAGAACAGCTTGGCTTTAATGCAAAAGGTATCGAGCCGGGCATGTCTCCGGCGGTCTTATCGGCATTGTTAAAATCCGCTGAGAATACGCAGGCACATGATGTTCTGCATACCGTTGCACTGCGCAGTATGTCCAAAGCACGTTACAGCGAGCAGCCGATCGGACATTACGGCTTGGTATTGGATGACTATGCGCACTTCACCTCTCCGATCCGCCGTTATCCGGATCTGACCATCCATCGCATCCTGGGTGAATTCATCTGCGGCAGACCGGCCGAGCAGGTAGAGAAGAAGTATAAGAAATTCGTCAAAGAGTCCGCTGAGCAGTCGAGTGAGGCTGAACTGAAAGCGATGACCGCCGAGCGCCGCTGCAGTGATTGCTATAAAGCGGAGTATATGCGCGACAAGATCGGTGATGTTTTTGAAGGCGTTGTTTCCTCGGTCATGTCCTACGGTATCTATGTCGAACTGCCGAATACGGTAGAGGGCTTGGTGCATCACAGCCGCTTGCCGGGTGACGGCGAGTACCGTATGTTCAATGCATTCTTAATGAAGGATGTATATTCCGGCAGACAGTATAAGATAGGTGATCCGGTGTTCGTTCGCTGTATTGCAGCGGATGTCAGCATGGGTAGAATCGATTTTGCGGTAGTGGAGTCGAAAACGAAATAATAAAGAAACCGGAGCAGAAAACTGCTCCGGTTTTTGATTAAGATCTGATGATATTGGCTTTTTGAAGTGCGATGACGATGACCGGAATCAACAGGATATGCAGGATAATACCCGGGATTGCCTGTGCGAATGCACCTGCAAAGAACATCTGCAGAGTAAAGCTGCTTCCGTTGAGACGCTGAATGATAAAGGATGCGATACCCCAAACGATACGTCCGCCGACCATTGCGCTAAGCAGCGAGATGTATACAGAACTCGGACGTTTCGGCAGCTTGCGGTATAACACACCGGCGATAATGCCGTAAGCGGTGAGCTCAAAGCACATGGCAAGTGCGGTCATCAGCGGCGGCATGCTGAAAATAGCGTGGCGAAGCAGCGGTGCGATCACACCGACTGCAGCAGCCCACCAAGGTCCGCATAAGTATCCGGCAAGCAATACCGGGATATGCATCGGGGAAAGCATGCTTCCGATCTGCGGGATCTGTCCGGTCAAAAACGGCAGTACCATGCAAAGCGCCAGACAGACGGCAGCGTAGCAGAGTTTGAGGATGAAGGATTGGTTTTTGGATCGCATAGGAAAATCTCCCTTTCAAAAAAATATTTTGTCCGTCTTGAACGGGAGGTGTATCCTTGGGATACGGTTGATGAATGTCAATGGATCCGGCTTGGCCGGAAGATTATTCTGAAATGACGGAGCGAAGCAGCTCGGCAGCTTCATCCATCAATTTAGACAGGGAAAGATTTTGTGTGCCTACAACGATATTGTTGCAATGGTTGACCGGCAGCAATACCTTTTTGGCACGGCTTTGTCCGATCGCGACCGCCATGGCAGGCGTGATCTCACCAAGCA
>JBGUUN010000212.1:0-1519 GCA_045133555.1 Oscillospiraceae bacterium | reverse complement strand
TTCTCCGGGTATGGAAGCGATCAATGCGACCTTATATCCGGCTGAGACCGAGTATTTCTATTTCTGCTCCGATCTTTCCACCGGCGAATGTTTCTACGCTGCGACCTTGGAGGAGCATAACGTCAACCTGCGCAAATGCGGATTGAGATAAGGATATAAACATGAATGATGTGCAGCAGAAAGCAGCCGCAAAAGAATTTGCGGCTTACTGGAAAGATAAAGGGTATGAAAAAGGGGAAAGCCAGCCGTTCTGGCTTTCCCTGCTTCGTGATGTCTACGGTGTAGAGCATCCGGAACAGTATATTTCTTTTGAAGATCAAGTGCATTTGGATAAATCCACCGGATTTATTGATGGTTATATTACAAAGACCAAGGTACTGATTGAGCAGAAAAGCCGCGATAAGAATTTGAATCAGCCGATCAAGCAGTCAAACGGAAGTTTTTTGAATCCGTTTCAGCAAGCAAAGCAGTATATCACGGAATTGCCGGTCGATGAGCATCCGCGGTGGGTCATTACCTGTAACTTTTCGGAATTTTGGGTCTATGACATGAACCGACCGCATGGTGATCCGGAGAAAATTTTGCTTTCTAATCTGGAAAAAGATTATTATCGTTTGAACTTCCTGGTTGAAAAGGATCAAACCAACATCAAACGCGAGTTTGCAATTTCGATGGAGGCCGGCGATCTGGTCAAGAAGTTGTACGATGCGCTCATCAAGCAGTATCTTCATCCGGAGAGTGAGGAAACCTTAAAGAGTTTAAATAAGCTTTGCGTGCGTCTGGTATTCTGCTTATATGCAGAGGATGCGGGCTTATTCGGCAAGCACGCAATGTTCCACGACTTTATCAAGTCCTATCCGCTGCACCTTGTCCGTAAAGGTTTGATCGAACTGTTTGAGATATTAAATACCAAAATCGAGGATCGTGACCCGTATTTGGAAGCACCGCTTTGCAATTTCCCGTATGTCAACGGCGGTTTGTTTGCGGATGAGCATATCGAGATCCCTCCGTTTACCCAAGAGATCGTTGACATCCTGCTAAAAGATGCCAGCGAGGGCTTCAACTGGAACGAGATCAGCCCGACCATCTTTGGTGCGGTATTTGAATCCACCTTGAATCCGGAAACCCGCCGCAGCGGCGGTATGCACTATACCTCGATCGAGAATATCCACAAGGTCATCGACCCGCTGTTTTTGGATGAATTAAAGGCAGAGCTGAACGAGATCAAACAGATCAAGACGGCTACCAATAAGGTAAACCGTCTGCATACCTATCAGAATAAGCTGGCAAGCTTAACCTTTTTGGATCCTGCCTGCGGCAGCGGCAATTTCCTTACCGAAACCTATCTGTCGCTGCGTCACTTGGAGAACGAAGTGATCGAGCTTTTGATCGAATTTGAGGAAAAGCAGGTTTCCGGTCAGACGGCATTCGGTGTGGTCTATAACCCGATCAAGGTTTCGATTTCGCAGTTTTACGGCATCGAGATCAACGATTTTGCGGTATCGGTCGCGCAGACCGC
>JBGUUN010000211.1:0-2619 GCA_045133555.1 Oscillospiraceae bacterium | reverse complement strand
CGCCAATGCCCCGAATATGTCGTCGAACTCATTCGCTTCCGCCTGACCGCAGAAGGAATCATCAAATAAAAGCAAAAAACGCACGGTATCAAAACCGTGCGTCTTTTTATGCAGTTTTTAACTTGCCGGCAATTTGCAGACGGCGCATACTTAAGTATATACTTACGTATAGTCGATCATATCTGCAAGCAGTTGACCGTCGATCTTTGCCCATGCGTATTGCAGACGGCGCAGACCCTCTCCACGGTGCCGTGACACAAACTTTGTCGACCGCTCGATTTCCTCGGCAAACTGCTCGTTGGTTTTACCGTCAACGATGCACCCGATGACACAGCGCATTTCGTCGCGTGACAGGGAAACGTAGGACAATGCCAATTCTCGCAGCGGCGCATAGGGTGTCCGAAGTGCTTTGACAACTACATCTTTATCAAGGGGGATCATGTTTCCGTTCCTTTCTTCCGACCGCAAGCAGAGCCGCCGCCGAGAGCACAGCAATCGCGGCACGTTGGATGCGTACGGTCTTTCTTAACTTTCTGATGTCATGCGCGGCAATCAATACCGCACGTTTGTATCGGTCGTTCGTCATGGCTTTCTCCTTGTACTCAGTCATTTCTCCGCTCGTTTACGTGCTTTTTCATTTCCTCAAACCTCCGAAAGAGCCTTGATAATTCTATCCGCCGCCATACCAGCTGCATCATCGATGATCTTGTCATATAGCCGCTGTACCACAAGACACGCCTGCTCGCGCGTCATGGGCTGATGGAGCATAAGGTCTCCCTTGTCGTCGCCGAGCAGAATTTTGTTGTCTACACACCACTCAACCGCGTCAGATGCCCACGCAGATGCCGCGTTGTCCTTTCCTGCAGTCACGGGTTTCGCAACCGTTTCGGATTTCGGCGGTTCCTTGACCTCGATGTCGGAAATCATGTAGTTTGCGTCAGGCTTTCCTGCGATGCCGTCAACCGCTTCCGTACCCCACTGCCACACGCACAGATTCGGGTATTTGTCGGCTGTCGGCACGTTCGCCTTGTTGCGCCACAGAGCCAACCACAAGTCCCAATGCGATACGTTTCCGATCTTGTTTGTCAGCCAGTCGTGATTTGTGTATACCATCGGTCTGTATCCCTCTGCATCGACGCGCGAGCAAAAGGTGTTGACAATCTGCGCCATCAGCGTTTTGTCCTTTGGCGATCTGCTGTCCTCGACATCCACCGCCGCCCACAGATCGATGATGGAGCGATACGGCGCGATGGCGGAGAGGAAGTATTCCGCTTCCTGCATCGCCTCGGAAACGGTCACAGCGGTCAGGTAGTGGTACACACCGATGCGGATGCCCCAGCGGTTAGCGTTGACGATGTTCGCCGCGAATTTGCTGTCCGTGAAGTTCCGCAGGGACGGATTTGAAACCGACCGCCCTTGTGTCGCTTTGATAAATGCAAAGTCGATGCCGTCTGCCTTTACCTGCGCCCATTTGATATCACCCTGATAGGTTGATACGTCAATACCGCGTTTCATCATTCCGCCTTCTTTCCGATTTCGGTTACTTCGTTTACCTCCGGCAGACCCGCAATGCTGGTCAGCATCGACAGGATACCTGCCAGCACCGACGCGGACGCAACGGCGATCCAGTCAACCGCGCCGAGTACAGCAGCAGTACCGATGGTCGCAATCGCGGTCTGCGCAACCGTCTTCAACGCGCGGATGCCACTCGCGGCGAACCACTTCTTTGTGAATACGTTTTTCATCTCAAATCCTCCTTCTCCCGATCCTCTCGGGCATCGTGTTTTGCAATCCAGATTTCATGCTCTTGTATTTTCTCTCCGTTTTCTCCGATGGCATCCCACATCTCGTTATGCTCACCGACTGCGATCTTCTCGAAATCGTGCAGCTCGTTTCCGGTCGCATCGATCTTGGACTCCGCTTTAGTGATGTACCGTGTCAGCTTGACAGTCAGGGTAACGAACGAGACCACAGCGGTGATGCACGTGATAACAAAAGTAACCGTTGGTATCATCTTGTATCACCTCCTTTTGTTTTCATTCGGGTTCTATTGCCGATTAATATTCTGTGAAATTGCCCTTGATTTCCTTGTCGGCAGTATTGCCAGAGTATTTGCAATCAATAGCCGTAACAGTACAGTTTGCGTTGACAGCAAGTCCGACAGGATTGCCAACCATAACCGCTCCCTGCACAGTTCCATCAGCTTTTCCAGATGAGGACGCATACAGATACCCGATACCAAATGTCGCATTATCTTTGTAAATACCGCCGTAGATATTTACCTTTGCACCGTAAGCAGGAGTATTACCGCCCTTACCATTACCTTCGTATCTGCCGCCGATGAACGTGCCTTCGCTTTCGGCATGGTGGCTTACACCGTCGTCAAAATTGAATTCCGATACGCAGTCAATGTAAGTGGTATGTCCGCACCCGTTTACACCGAATCCGTCATAATTTTTGGTGGCATAGCAGGAATTAAACACACCGTTTACATTTACAGGATGGAAACCAGAAGCATACGAAGTATATTTCGCGGAACACTTGTACAGGTCGATATAAGCGCAGTTTTTTATCTCAAGATTGTAAGCACCTGAGAACCGCACTTCGACTTCGCGTAAA
>JBGUUN010000210.1:0-4058 GCA_045133555.1 Oscillospiraceae bacterium | reverse complement strand
AATCACAATGGATTTCCGACTTTTGGAATTTTAAGCATTTTTGACTTTCTTTTCCCGAATTTCCGGTGCATAACCGTTGGCTTTGATCCGTCTTCTGAGCCATCCGCCGTGCAGATAGTAAATGATAAACATGGTGGAGGTAATGCCCCAGGTGATCGGATAACAGGTCATGAGCATCGACAAAGTATTGTTGAGCGGGAGGATGAAGAAGATCCATGCCAGACGCATTGCACATACGCCGCCGCAGGTCATTAACATCGGGATAACGGTGTCGCCCGTACCGCGGGTAGTAGAGGAAAATACCTCAATGCCCACGAAGGTGATGAAGAATGGCATGATGGAGTTGATGATTTCCTCACCCTGAGCAATAACTGCCGGGTCTTTACTGAACAGCAGCAGAACGTATTTGCCGATCAGTACGATGGTCCAACCTATGACTAGAATGGATCCGCCGGTCATCAGCAGACCGGTGCGTACTACCTTTCTCATACGGGCGTACTGTTGTGCACCGAAGTTCTGGCCGACAAAGGTGGTGATAACGATACCGAATGCGTTGACGATCATCCACATCATACTGTCAAGTCTGCCGTAAGCAGTCCATGCAGCAGCTGCAGTGGTGCCGAAGGAGTTGACACTTGACTGAATGACCATGTTGGAAACGGTGTATAACATCGACTGGATACCTGCCGGAAGGCCGATGCGTACGATGGATTTCAGCTCGTTGAAATCCAGACGAATGCGTTTGAAGTGCAGTTTTGCCGCACCCTCGGTCTTTGCCAGAGAAACTAAAACCAAAACAGCGGAAACAGCCTGAGCGAATACGGTAGCGATCGCCGCACCCATGACCTCCAGTCTTGCGCCTGCAACCAGTACAACGTCTAAAATCAAGTTGGTCATACAGCAGATGATCAGGAAGTAAAGCGGACGGGTGGAGTCGCCGAGTGCACGCAGGATACCCGAACCGATGTTATAAATCAGCGAGAAGATGATACCTGCAAAGTAGATGCGTAAGTAGATCAGTGCATGCGGATAAACTTCATCCGGAACACCCAATGCCTGCAGCGCATACGGTGCAACAAATAAACCGATAGCGGTCAAACCGATCGCACCGATGATAGCCAGAGCGATCGCGGTATGGATCGCTTTGGATACGCGCTCGACCGAGTTTGCACCGTAGTACTGCGAGATGATGACCGTAGCACCCGAAGACAGACCGACGAAAAAGCCAACCAGAAGGTCAATGATGGTACCGGTGGAACCGCCGACTGCTGCCAATGCTTCGGTACCGCAGAAGTTACCGAGTACGATCGCGTCGATGGTACCGTATAACTGCTGGAAAATCGAACCGAGTACCAGCGGGAAGAAGAATGCGAGCATCTGACGCCAGAGAACACCTTCTGTGAAGTTTGCATTCTGCTGACGTTTTGCTTTACCAAAAGCCATGATAAAATAACCTCCTGACAGTTTATTGGATCGTGAGTGTATGAATGATATTTTCGGTTACGGCAATGAGATTGTCCTTTGTGAAAGGGGCCGATAAGGAAAGCGGCATCGGCAGCCGGTTGATGGAAAACATGGCACGCACACCGAGAGAATAGGCAAGTTCCATATGATCTCCGATACCGCCGGCAATGACGATGACCGGGATACCGAGTGCTTTTGCACGTTTTGCCACACCGATGCAGACCTTTCCGTCAAGGCTTTGCAGATCAAACATGCCTTCACCGGTGAAGATGATGTCATATTCCGGTGCGATTTTTTCAAATTCCACAGCATCCAGGATCGCATCGATGCCGGAGATGAGCTTTGCACCGAAAAATACCGTCATGCCCGCACCCATTGCACCGGCAGCACCGCCGCCTTTGATCTGCTGTACATCGATCTGCTCTTTTTCAAGGATCAGATTTCCCAGCGCACGCAGATTGTCGTCCAATTCCTTGACCGCATTTTCATCCGCACCTTTCTGCGGTGCAAAGACGTATGCAGCACCTTTTTTACCGTAAGCGGCATTTTTAATATCACAGATGACGGTAATGTTGATACCGCAAAGACGCTCTTTGATTTTTGTCAGGTCGTAGTCCTTGATGTCGGAAAGTGTGCCTCCCGTCGGAAGGAAAGCATTGCCGCTTGCATCCTTAAAGACAGCACCCATTGCAGCAGCGGCACCGCATCCGAAATCGTTGGTACAACTGCCGCCCAGTCCAAGCAGGATATCGGTACAGCCGCGTTTGATCGCATCATCGAGTAGCTCACCGACGCCGTAGGTGGTGGTCTTTTTCGGATCAAGCTCCTCCTTTTTCAGCAGCGGAAGTCCCGCAGCGGCTGCCATTTCGATCACAGCGGTACCGTTTGGCAGGATACCGTAAAATCCTTCGATCGGTCGACGGTATGGGTCGGATACGGTCAGGTGTATTTTTTCACCGCCAAGTGCATTGAGCAGCGCATCCACCGTGCCTTCTCCGCCATCGGCAGCCGGGATTTTTTTGATCTTCGGGTCGGGCAGGATGTTAAGAATACCGGTTTCGATGGCATCGCAGACCGCAGAGGCAGAAAGCGTTCCCTTGAAAGAATCCGGAATAATTAAAAAATTGTTCACAATTCGAACGTTCCTTTCGGTTTGACTTAAACTGATTGTTGGAATATTGCAAAGATATGAAATGATATTATAAGAATTGTTCAAAAGTATATCTTAATTATAGCACAAATAATTACAGAAAGGAAGGGGGGGATAATTGAAAAAGGTGTTTGAATGTGATATAATACTTGTTGCAAAATGTCTTTTCAAAAGGAGGAGCATAAAAATGAAACAGGGGGAAGCAAAGCGGGAGAATGGAGTGCTGTACCGCTTTTTCGGACATTTGAAAACGATTTTGAATCATAAGCGTCTGGTGCGTCGTCATTGTTTTGCGGTCGGACTGTATGTGCAGGGGATCATGCATGACTGGTCGAAGTACCATCCCGCCGAATTTTTTAAGGGTGTGCGGTATTATACGGGCAAATTCTCTCCGAATCGTTTGGAAAAACAGGAGTACGGGTTTTCCAAAGCCTGGATGCATCATAAAGGAAGAAATAAGCATCATTTTGAATATTGGGTGGATACCACTTCATCGAATGAGCCGGGACCCAAACGGGTACGGGGCGTCAAAATGCCGTACCGTTATGTCGCGGAGATGTTCTGCGACCGTGTTGCCGCAAGCAAAAATTATAATAAAGAAGCTTATACCGATGCGGATGCCTGGAATTATTATCTTCAATCCAAAGACGCGGATATTCTGCATCCCGAGACCCGTGCACAGATCGAGGAGCTTTTGCAGATGTTGAAGGATAAGGGCGAGAAAGCAACTTTTGCATACTTAAAAGAAAAGATCGCGATTGCAAAACGGCAAAAAGTATGATATAATATCATGTGATAACAATAACGGCGGATAACCGTCGAGCAGAAAGGAATTCATATCATGGCAGATTATAAAAAGGAATTTATCCGTTTTATGGCAGAATGCGGCGTACTGAAATTTGGTGATTTCGTAACCAAATCCGGCCGTAACACTCCGTACTTCATCAATACCGGCGAGTATAAAACCGGTGAGCAGCTTGCAAAACTCGGCGGCTTCTACGCACAGTGCATCAAAGAGAACGGCATCGAGGTAGAGACCCTGTTCGGACCGGCATACAAAGGCATTCCGCTGTCTGTTGCTTGTGCAATCGCTCTGTCCAACAACTACGGCATCAATGTCAACTACTGCTTCGACCGTAAAGAAGCAAAAGACCACGGCGAAGGCGGCGTGATCGTTGGTAAAAAACTGGTTGACGGCGAGAAAGTCTGCATCATCGAGGACGTTATCACCGCAGGTACCGCAATCCGTCAGGTACTGCCGGTCATCAAAGCTGCTGCAGATGTAGAGATCACCGGTATGGTTATCTCGGTTGACCGTATGGAAAAAGGTCAGAACGAGCTGTCCGCTGTTCAGGAAGTATATAACGAATTCGGCATCAAGGTATTCCCGATCGTTACCATCATGGACATCATCGAGGCAATCAAAGACGGTACCGTTGCAGGT
>JBGUUN010000209.1:0-11660 GCA_045133555.1 Oscillospiraceae bacterium | reverse complement strand
CTGTTGGATCGGCATCTGGATTGCGGGATGCTGTTATTCGGAGACTGGCAGGATGTGCATGCCGGCGGGTCGGGCTGCGGATGCTGTGCGTCGGTACTGTGCGGATATTTGTTGGAGCGTCTGGCGAAAAAGGAGTGGAGAAATATTTTGTTTTTGGCTACGGGCGCATTGATGAGTCCGATGAGTGTGCAGCAGGGTGAAACCATCCCGTGCATCTCGCATCTGCTTCATTTAACTTCTTTGGGAACGGGGGAATGATATGGAATTGCTATGGGCGTGCATCAAAGCATTTTTGGTCGGCGGTGCAATCTGCGCTGTCGGACAGGTTCTGCTTGATTTTACAAAGATCACACCGGCACGCATCCTTTGGATCTTTGTGGTGTCGGGCGTATTTTTGGGGGCGATCGGAGTATATCAGCCGCTGGTGGAATTTGCGGGAAGCGGAGCGAGCGTACCGCTTACCGGATTTGGAAATCTGCTGGCACAAGGGGTAAAAGAAGCAGTCGGTAAGGACGGATTTATCGGGATATTCACCGGTGGATTTTCTTCTGCTGCGGGCGGCATCACCGCCGCCGTATTCTTTGGTGTACTGGCTGCTTTGTGTTTTAAACCACATGACAAGAATTAAATACAAAAATGGAAGATATATCAAATCATCAGCCTGTGATTAGTGAAAAAATGCCTGAAATTTCAGGCATTTTTTCGCATATTAAGTTTTTATCTTGTTTGAAAAATAAATCATTGCTCAAAAGGGGAAGATATGATACAATAACTGTACCGACTGATTTACCAGTCAATTACTTGCATGTTACATAGAAATATGGTGAATATAAAATATGGGGAAATTACGGGTCATAATAGAGACTCGTATCGAAAGAGGTTGTTTAACAACCTCTTTCGATTTTTAAACGAAAGAAAAGCTGTCAAAACCTTTCAGGCTTTGACAGCTTTGTGTTATCCTAAAATTCCGAAGGAGGTCAGCAGCACGCCTGCTGCGGTGACGACCACGATTGCGGCAACGACAACGCCGCCGAATACCAGATATTTTTTGGAGGAGGATCGGATGATGCCGTTTTCAACCAAGAAGAAGTAAAGAGCATCATGACCGATACGGGCATCTTCCAGGATTTCGGTGTCCTCGATCACATACTGACAGATCGCGGTGTTGAAGATCGGATGCTTTTCAATACCCGGCAGAGCGGCAACCTCATTGAGCCATTCATACTTTAATTCTTTGGCGCGGATGTTGGCGTGCAGATAGGTGTCGATCTTTTCGATTTCACAATCCTGCAGCTTGCCCTTGACATCGTACTGGCAGCAGAGGAACAGTAAAGCCATAGTATTCTTGTTTTCTCTGTACTGCTTGAGTGCATATTCCTCAATGGTGGCATGGTCGATGCCTTGCTCGATGCATTGTGGGATCATTGGGATCTCCTCGAGCTTGCTGATATCGGAGGAGTGGAAGATCACGTCGAATGCGGCAAGCATTGCCTGCTCGCGGTTTCTCTTTTCTTCTGCCTCGCGTCTTGCAATGCGATCCCGGATCAGTTCCTCACGCTCGAATACCATGCGGTGGATCTCCTCTGCGATGATGACCATCGCTTCTACCTTGTATTCGGCGATCTGATCGGCAACCTTTTCTACCATCTGCAGCTCCTCATAGGTGTTGCAGGCATTGACGGCTGCAGAAAGATATTTGGCAACCGCACGCTGTACATAAAATTCCTGATACAACGGTTTGTTGTAGTACAGGCATCCTGCATTGATATAGCGAACGATATTGGAAGACTGCATGAGATTGTCAACAAACGGATCAAGAGTTTCTCTTGGCAGCATGGTCGGTTTTTCTTCTTCAACCGGTTCTTCGATGGTTTCTTCTTCGACGGTATCCTCGGTCACTTCCTCTGCATCATTGATTGCGGCAAAGGCTTCTTCCGACTCTTTTGCCGCTTCTTCGATCAGTACTGCGGTCTCGTTTCCCGGTTCGGTCGGTTCGGTTTCGGCCTGCGGTTCTTCTGCTGCGTCAGAGACAGGAGCCACTGCTTCCTCGACCTGCGGTTCTTCGAAAATATCGGGCTGGATCAGGATTTCGACAGTTTCGGTGTCCTCGTCTTCGGTTTCTTCAATCACTTCTTCGGTATCTTCCGGAACCTGCAGTACAGCGGTAACGTCGGCGTTTTGCTCATTTTCCTGCGGATGCAATTCTTCTTCGGTCATGTCGATCTGGAGCTGTTTGCATAACAACTGCCATTTGATCGGGTCGGTACAGCTGCGGATGTGCAGTAAGAATGCGTGCATCAGCTCTTTGGAGACCATACCGGTCTCGTAGCAATATAAGAATGCGGAAAGCTTGGTTTCAAAAGGTACATCTGCATCATCCGGCTCAAAATGCAGCTCGTTTTCCAGAAGCTGCAGTGCTTTTTTGCGCGGAACAACGCCAAGCTGGTATAACTGCGACAGATTGGAAATCAGATGTGCGCGGTGCTCGGTATAGTTTTCCAACGATTCGTCTTTTTCGATATGACGGACGTGGCAGAGCACATCGTAGAATTCCGGATCGTTTTTGAGTTTGCCGGTCAGTTTGCGGTCGGCATATACCAGAAGATCCATGATCTCATCGCTGTGTTCTACTGCATAATCCGCAAACGGGCGGACGGTGATCTGCGGGAAAGCAAGCTGCTGTTGTAAGAAATAAAAGCAGGACTCCTCACCGTATTTTTGCTGGAATGCAACAGCATCCTGCGGTCGGCAGAAGATAATGCTGCAGGCATCTTCGCAATGGGTGATGTCATTGGCATAGGAACAGAAGTTTAATTTGCGGCGGCACTGATACGGCAGCAGGGAAACGATCTGACTCATGAGGTCGCGTGCTTTTAAGTCAAAGCAATCCTCCCAGCCCGAGATGATGAAGAGGTGTTTTTTTCCGTTGTCCAGCAAAGCATCCATGCTAGCCTGAACGAGTTGTTTTAACACTTCTTTCGGGTAGGTAAGGGTAATGATATCGTCCTCGCGATGCGGGATGGAGGTCAAGGACAGATCCGGATTTTGCTTTGGAACACTGTCAAATTCTGTTGTTGCGATCAGGTTCGGGAGATTGGCAAGAATTTTTTCACGCTCGGAAAGATCCGCACAATAGGTGTGGTTAAGATAGAAATAGCGGTTTTTCTCACGCAGATATAACTGGTGGATGCAGCCGATGACCATCTCTTTCTGCGTCGTATATACGGCAAATTGTTCTTTACTGAAGTCGTCATTTTCGCAGAAGTGCGAAAAGTGGTCGGTAATAAACGCTGTCAGTGATTCGTCTTGAATGTTGCTGCCCAATTCTCTGTAAGGCACACGGTTGTCTACACTGATCAGGTAGTGGGTATAAAGCATGTTGAGAGACCTCTTTCCCCGTTGTCGGTTTGTTATTCGGATAGAATTCCAAATTATACTTCTATTATACATGAAAAAAAGCCGTTTATCAATACCGAGAACGAAAATACAAAGATTTTTCCTGTGTCCGAAAAGTATTTTTCTTGTTAAATAATTTTAAATAATGATAAAAGGCTTGAAATACTGCAAAATATATTGTATAATTAGACTATCACAATCTTCGGTGTGACGGCGAAGACTTTGTTCTTCGCAAATGATATAAAAGATATGGAGGCATTTATATGGCATTACGTGTTAATGATAACTACGTCAAGCAGTTTATCGGCCAGGACGAACTGGCTGGTATGGATGTTGCAGTGAAAGCTGCTCATAAAGTTCTGCATGACAAATCCGGCTTAGGTAATGATTTCTTAGGTTGGGTTGACCTGCCGACCGCTTATGACAAAGAAGAATTTGCTCGCATCAAAGCTGCTGCTAAAAAGATCCAGAGCGACACCGATGTACTGATCGTTATTGGTATCGGCGGTTCTTATCTGGGCGCACGTGCAGCAATCGAGGTTTTAAAATCCTCTCTGTACAATAATCTGAAAAAAGAAACTCCGGAAATTTATTTCGTAGGTAACAGCATTCATCCGACCTACCTCAAAGAGATCTTATCTCTCTGCGAAGGCAAGGATGTATCCTTAAATGTTATTTCCAAATCCGGTACCACCACCGAGCCGGCTTTAGCGTTCCGTGTATTCCGTGAGTATGTAGAGAACAAATACGGTGCTGAAGAAGCTGCAAAACGTATTTACTGCACCACCGATAAAGCACGCGGTACCTTAAAAGAACTGTGCAACGCAAAAGGCTATGAGACCTTTGTTATTCCGGATGATGTCGGCGGTCGTTTCTCCGTTTTAACTCCGGTAGGTTTACTGCCGATCGCTGTTGCAGGCTGCGATATCGATGCATTGATGGAAGGCGCTGCAAAAGCACAGAACGATTACATGGTAGACGATGTTTACACCAACGATTGCTATAAATATGCTGCATACCGTAACATCCTCCACCGCAAAGGCAAAGCAGTAGAAATGTTAGTTGCATACGACCCGTCCTTCGCAATGATGAACGAGTGGTTCAAACAGCTCTACGGCGAGAGTGAAGGTAAAGACGGCAAGGGCTTATTCCCGGCATCCGCAATTTTCTCTACCGATTTACATTCTTTAGGTCAGTTTATCCAGGCAGGTTCTAATATCATCTTTGAGACCGTAGTGGATATCCAGAAACCGAGAGAAGACTTCTTCATCAAAGACGATCCGACCAACTTCGACGGCTTGAACTTCCTGTCTAACCAGAATATGTCTGTTGTTAACAAGAAGGCATTCCAGGGTACTGTTTTAGCTCATACCGAAGGCGCTACCCCGAACTTAGTGTTAGAAGTTCCGGAAATGAACGAGTACGAGCTCGGTTACATGATCTACTTCTTCGAGAAAGCTTGCGCTATCTCCGGTTACATCTTAGGTGTTAACCCGTTCGATCAGCCGGGCGTTGAGAGCTACAAGAAGAATATGTTCGCATTACTCGGCAAACCGGGTTATGAAGAGCAGAAAGCTGCTTTAGAGGCAAAATTAAAATAATTTATAATATAAAAGGAGTTATGCACTATGATTAAAGTTATTTGCGGTAAAAAAGGTTCCGGTAAAACCAAACAGATGATCGATATGGTTAATGACGTATGCGCTAAAACCACCGGTTCTGTTGTTTGCATCGAGGAAGGCATGCAGCTGACCTACGATATCTCTTACAGATGCCGTCTGATCGACGCTAAAGAGTATGCAATCAACGGTTATGATGCATTCTACGGTTTCTTTGCAGGCGTTTTAGCTGGCAACTATGACATCTCCGATGTATTCGTAGACGGTATCTTAAAAATCGGTAACAAAGACCTGGCTGGTTTAGGCTGCTTATTTGCAAAAATCGAGAAGCTGACCAAAGACGTTAACGTTACCATCACCGTTTCCGCTGACGAAGCTGATCTGCCGGAAGAAGTTAAAAAATATCTGTAATCCGCACAAAGCGTAAAATGAAAAACACCGCACATCCGATGGATGTGCGGTGTTTTGTTTTATTCGTTTACGGTAGGTGTCGGCTCGACACACGGTGCGGCAGATTCGGTCGGAGAAGTTTCTTCCTTGACTTTTTCCTGCTTTACCTTTTCGGAGAGGATACTTTTCTTTTTCTTCTTTTTGGTCAGCGTTTTTTCATACGCTTCGATCGCTTCTTCGATCTTGCCGTCAAAAATCAATCCACCGTCCTTTAGGACTAGACCGCGTTTGCAGATGTTTTTGGCTTGTGCTGTGGAATGGGTAACAAGCAGCACGGTCACACGGTTTGAGGCGGTGACCTCATCGATCTTCAGTTTGCATTTTTTGCGGAAAGCGGCATCGCCAACGCTCAATGCCTCATCGATGATCAGAATTTCCGGTTCGATATTAATGTTGATGGCAAAACCAAGTCGCGCCTTCATGCCGGAGGAGTAGGTACGTACCGGCTGATCGATGTACGGTCCGAGCTCGGCAAAATCGATGATCGCCTGTTCATAAGATGCGACCTGTGCATGGGTAAGTCCCATTAAGGTGCCTTTGAAGTAGATGTTTTCGCGTCCGGTGAATTCCGGGTCAAATCCGGCGGTCAGCTCCAAAAGTGCACTGACACGGCCGTTGACGATGACCTTACCGCTGCTTGGGTAGATGACCTGTGTGATCATTTTGAGCAATGTGGATTTACCGGCACCGTTTTTGCCGAATACTGCGACCGTTTCACCGCGGCGGATGGAGAAGGTCACGTTTTTATTCGCTTTTTTCTTGGTATATGGGATTTTAGGAAAGAAGGCACCGAGCAGACGCATTTTTTCGTTTTTGTACAGCTTGTAGACCTTGCTGACATTATCGAAAGCGATGACGGTGTCATAGGTGGGATTAGGCATAGCTGTTTCCTCGCTTTATACTTCGTGATACCGTTATAATACGTCCGGGATTTCCTTGCGCAGGCGGTTGAAGGTATAGACCGCACCGAGTGTGCCGATGATCAGCACAGCCCAGAATCCGATCAGCGCTTTGGCATCCTCGAAGAACCATTTCTGATAGATGAAACAGTTGCGGAAGCCTTCGGCGATATAGGTCACCGGATTGAGGTACAAAAGGAAACGCAGCCACGGGATATCGATCTTGTTGACATTCCATAAGATACCGGAAAGCCAGAAGATCGCGGTGGTAGTGGATTTTACGAATTGATGGAAGTCGCGGCTGAAAGCAGCCAGCGGTGCGGAAAACAGATCCCACATCAAAAATATGAGAAACATCATCAGAATGTAATACGGCAGCTGCAGATAGTAGATGTTCGGTGCGTATCCCATCAGCCAGAAAATACAGATCGTAATCATCAGCAGGATCAGGTGTATAAACAGACTGGATAAGCTGACAAAGGTCGGAATGGTGCTGACCGGATATTTCATTTTGGTGACCAGATAGCTGTATTTCTTGATGCTTCCGGTGCCTGCATGAAACATCTCGTTGATGTAAAACCATGGAACGATGCCCGCAAGCAGCCAGAGGAAGAACGGATAGCCGTCAACCGAATTGCCGCTGCGCAGACCGATCGAGAATGCAAACCAGTAGACAAAGATGGTGATCGCCGGTTTGACCAATGCCCAAAACCAACCGAGGAAGGAGCCGCGATAGGTTTTGATCAGATCGGATTTCGCAAGCTTTAAGATCTGTCTGCGGTATTGCAGATGTTCACTGATAATTCTTTTAAATGCATTCATAAGAGAATTTTGCCTCTGTATAAACTTATTTCGGCTCGTTTAAGTTTAAATCACCTTTGATCTTGGTGGTGGAGATGCCCGGAGTGCGGCTTAAAAACTGCAGGTCACAGATCTCTTTGAGGTAATCGAAACGGTCACTGCCAGCCCAGTCGTCGCCCATAACAACCACGTCTACGCAGTACTTTTTAACGTCATCGGCTTTCTGTTCCCAGCATTCTTCCGGAATGACTAAGTCAACGTAGCGGATCGCTTCCAGCATTTTTTTACGGGTCTCGTAATCGTAGTATGCTTTTTTACCTTTGCCTGCGTTGAATTCATCGGTAGACAGAGCAACGATCAGATAATCACCCATTTCTTTGGCGCGTTTGAGCAGACGGATGTGACCGTAGTGCAGCAGGTCGAAGGTACCATAGGTTAAAACTCGTTTCATGATTCAAATCTCCTTTATAATGTGTTTATCTTATCAGGTTGTCCTGATTATGGCGTAAAGAATACTTTGTCAACGGTGCGGGCTGCTGCCTTGCCGTCATCCAGATAGTTGAATTTTGCACGGAAAGCATCGTATTTCTCACGGTAATCGGTTTCAAAGCATTCCGGTGCGGCAGCATATGCGATCATTTCCTCATAATGCTCGGTCATCGGCCCCGGCAGTTTGGAAAGATCAAAGTAGAATCCGCGCAGCTTGTCGCGATAGTTTTCCAGATCATACATGTAGAATACCATCGGCTTTTTGGTGATCGCATAGTCGAACATGACCGACGAATAGTCGGTGATCATCGTATCCGCAGTCAGATAAAGCTCGGTGATATCCGGATAGGAGGAGGCATCGATGATGTTTGGCTCTTTGATCTCCTTGCCGACGGTCTGGCTGACCAGATAGTGCAGGCGCAGCAGTAATACGGTATCTTCACCGAGGTCTCTTGCCATGGCGTTGAGATCAAACGGGAAGGTGTGATTGTATTTTGCCTGTTTGGTGTCGTCGTCACGGAAGGTTGGAGCATACATCACAATGCGTTTCCCTTTCGGAATAGAAAGGGAAGTGCGAACCTTATCTATGATCTTTTGCTGTTCTTCGGTCGGGAGCGAGAGAATATCGTTGCGCGGATAGCCGAATTCCAGCATCTGTTCCGGCTTCAATGCAAAAGCGGAGCAGAAACGCTCGGAAGAAAAACGGTTTTGCGATAACATATAATCCCATTGCTTGGAAGAACGGACGATGTTGGCTTTATACCGCTCGGTGGTGGTATTCGGCATATAGACCTCATCCTGATCCAATCCCAGACGCTTGAGCGGTGTGCCGTGCCAGGTCTGTAAGAAGAAGGATTTTGGGTTGGTCACCAGAAAATACGGGAAGCGGCTGTTGTTGATGATGGTCTCACTACGTAAAACAGTCCAAAAATACCGCAGGCTCAGGTAGCGGACCTTTTTGCATTTTCCCGGGATCGGCAGATCCATCTTGTTTTCCCTTAAGCCCCAGACCAAGGTGTATTCCTTGTCCATACCGCGGCAGAGCATTTCCTCGTAAATATATTTCGGTTGATCGCCGTAGCTTTGTCCGAGGAAGCACTCAAAAAAGACCAGCTTCTTTTTGATCGGCACAAACTTGCCGAAGTGGGTAGTCAGTCGGCGTAAGGTCGGTTTGGCAAGAGAACGGAGTTTGGAAACGATTCGTCCCATTCGTTGTCATTCTCCTTTCAGATTGAGTTTTTCTCGTAACGAATCCGCAGCATGCGGATCGGTCTTACCGCAGTAAAGTTCTTTGATCTTCCGGCGCGCTTCACGATGCGGATCCGGTTTGTCCGAAAGTATCGCTTCAAGGAAGGCAAAAAACTGCGATGGCTGCTCTAAAATTTCACCCGGCATCTGTGCGATCGGATCTTTGGCGGTAAAGCCGCGGCTGTTTTGATAAGAGTCAATATCCTCGATTGCAAATCCCAGCGGACGGTCGAGCAGCAGATAATCGAAATAGACACTGGAGTAATCGGAGATAAGCGCCTCACAACTGCCCAGCAGACGGTAATAATCGATGTTCAGCGCACGGAAGTCGGTATCAGACTGGATCAGAATGTTGGAGAAGGTGCCGTTGTCGGGGAAACCTGTCTCGCTCGGATGCAGTTTGATCCAAAGCAGCGTTTGCTTTTCGCGCAGCAGTTCGTTGCAGGCTTGCAGCAGTTTGTGATCGTGCAGCAGCGGCAGTCCCGTTGCGGAGTGGGATTTTAGGTCGCTGTCGTTTATATTGCTGACAGCGGCATTGCGGAAGGTTGGCATCCATCCGATCAGATGATCGCAGTGATCAAAACCAAGCAATCTGCAGGCATCTTTGGCAGACGGTGCATCAAACAGCAGATCGCAGCGCGGCAGACCGTTATAAAGGATCTTGTCCGGTGTACATCCGAAGGCTTGCTGCATCAGTTCCCCTGTGTAGAGAGAGGGAGCGAGATAATGGGTGGCAAAGTCGATGTCTTTGTCATCTAACATCCGTCCGATCTTTTTGAGTGGGATGCCGTGCCAGAGATTGACCACCGTTTGCTTTGGTGCCGGTTTGATCGGGATCTTACCGTTGTAGTAAAATACGGTACCGCTGCGTAAAAAGGCGAATAAGCCTTTGAAATTGGAGATGGCGGTCACACCGTATGGAAGTCCTGCGGTGGAATCGCAGCTGCAGATCAGACGATAACCGTCAGGCGTTTTGGCCATATTGTCAAGCATCGCTTTCAGGTTGTCCTTGATGCCGGTGTTGGTATAGAATAAGATCCGGTTGAGGTCTTTTGGGATCAGGCGGTTGATACCGGAGAAGAAGAGTGTCACGGTGCGGGCAATACTGTCGCGCAGATGTTTGTTTTTGATCAGCATACATTCTCCTCCTTTCACCTGACTGATATACCTAATATCATTATACAATATTCTGAAGAAAAAATCACTATATAATTTTGGTTTTTTTCGGTCAAAACCTGTTTTTCTTGATGTTTTTTCGTATGTAATCGGTGTTTTGTGAGAAAAATAAAATACAGAAGGGCTTAAAATCGGTAACAAACAGAAAAATCTGAAAAAAAGCTTGATTATTTTTTTGAAATGTGGTATGATACCAGTAGCCATGAAATTTTACGGAGGTATCAAAATGAACTGGTTAACCATCACACTGGGTATTCTGCTGATCATTGTATCGGTTTTAGTCATTCTGGCGATCTGCTTACAGGAAACCAAACAGGACGGTCTGCAGGGCTTAGGCTCCGGCAGCTCTGACTCTTTCTTTAGCAAGAACAAAGGTAAAACCATCGAAGCAAAACTGATCAAGATCACCACCATTTTAGCAATTGCATTTTTTGTACTGGTACTCTGCATCAACTTGGCAGTTACCTACTACAAATAATTCATAAGTCAATATTGTGAATGAAGGTACAGGCGGGAGATACACTTACTTCCCGTCTGTATTTTTTTAAGAATGAGGTAATATGAAAGAAATCAAAAAAGAATCTACGATGTTCGAAACCGAAGCAGGTAAGCTCGGTAAGAAGATCTATCGATATATCGGGAAAATGGGCGCCAAAGGTGCTTCGCAGGAAGAAATCTGTGATGCGATGCATCGGAAAGAGTATGCACCGAAGGAGACAAAAGCGGCACTGCATATCCTGCGCTGTGAGGGTCGTGTTGTCCTTTCCCGCCGCAAATATTTTCCGGCTTCCCATTTTCATATGGAGCCGGGCGTTGTCACCCGCGTAAAAGAGAATTACGGTTATGCTACCCTGACCGACAGCGGCGAGGAGGCATTTATCCCGGGCAAATATCTCTGCGGCGCATTGCCGGGAGAGCGTGTTTTGATGTCTAAATGCCCGACCGACCGTAACTTCCGTTCCGGAGACCGCTACATGGTAGAGGACATTCTGCTGCAGAATGAGGAGTATACCTTTATCGGTACCGTGAGAAGAGAATACCGAAATTATTATGTCTACCCGGACAGAGGAATGGATTTCGGTATCCGTGTTCTGGAATATAACGGTGCGGACTTCAAAGAAGGCGATAAGGTCCAGGCAATCATCGTTCTGCGCGGTGAGCGTCATACCGATCTGCGCTGTGAGGTGGTTCAGAATTACGGCGATGCACAGATCGCATCCGTATCTGCCGAGGCGATTTTAGATGAGCTTGAGGTGGTACGTGAATTCCCGGAGGATGTACTGTATCAGGCAAAACAGATCGCCAAGAAGGAAATCACCGAAAAGGACTTAAGCTACCGTGAAGATCTGCGAGATGAGGTTATTTTTACCATCGATGCGGCTACGTCCAAGGATCTTGACGATGCCGTTTCGCTGCGGAAGTATTCGGATCATTATCAGCTTGGCGTGCATATTGCGGACGTTTCGCATTATGTAAAATATGAGAGTGCGATCGACAACGAGGCATTCTCGCGCGGTACCAGTGTGTATTATGCCGATCAGGTGGTACCGATGCTGCCGAAAGAGCTGTCTAACGGTATTTG
>JBGUUN010000208.1:0-12407 GCA_045133555.1 Oscillospiraceae bacterium | reverse complement strand
ATCTGTTCCTGTGTCAGATCATACTCTTCGCACAAACGGTAATAACCCTGTGCTTCTTCCACCGGATTCAAATCCTCACGCTGTAAGTTCTCGATCAGCGCAAGCTGTAAAACCACGTCATCCGGATATTCTTTCACCACCGCCGGAATCTCGGATAATCCTGCCATTCTTGCCGCTCTCCAGCGACGTTCACCGGCAACGATCTTATATCCGCCGCCCTCAAGCGGAGCAACCAGAATCGGCTGCAGCACACCGTGCTGTCCGATGGATTCCGCAAGCTGCAGCAAACCTTCCTGATCGAACTTTCTGCGCGGCTGTTCTTTATTCGGCTCGATCTCGCTGATGCGCAGGGTATTTACCGCTGATGCATCATCTTTGATACGGTCAAGTTCATCCAGCGGGCTGATATCGTCAAGCAAAGCGCTCAGGCCTCTGCCCATTGATTTTTTCTTCATACTTTTATTATTCCTTTACCTTCTTCTGCTTCTGGTCGCGTAAAAACTCCTTAACGAAAGCAGCATACTGCAGTGTGATCTTCGCAGTCTTTGCATAGTCGCAAAGCGGCTGACCGTAGCTGTTGGCCTCAGACGCCTTGATACTGCGCGAGATTTTGGTCTTATACACCTTATCGCCGAAGTGAGTACGTAATTCTTCTTCTACCTGGCGGTTCAAATTCAAGCGGTCATCGAACATGGTAAGCAGCAGACCTTCCACCGCAATATTCGGATTCCATTTTCTTTTAACGACCTTCACGGTATCGATGAGCTGTTTAAGACCCTCCAAAGCAAAATACTCTGCCTGCATCGGGATCAAGATGGTATCACATGCAACCAGCAAATTCAAGGTGATCAAACTTAAAGACGGCGGGCAGTCGATGATGATATAATCATACCAATCGCGCAGCGGCTCTATTGCTTCTTTTGCAAAGGTATAGCGTTCCTCCATCTGCATCAGTTCGATCTCGGCACCCGCAAGCTCGATTCCGGATGGGATGATCGAAAGATTTTTACAGTTTGTCGGCTGGATCACACCAAGCGCATCTGCTCCTTCAATCAAACAATGATAGAAAGATTTTGCGCCCTTTTGTAATCTAACTCCAATACCGCTGGTGCAGCTTCCCTGCATATCACCGTCGATCAGAAGTACGTTTTTACCGCACGTGCCCAGCACTGCCGCTAAATTGACCGCTGTGGTGGTCTTTGCAACGCCGCCCTTCTGATTCGCAACAGCTATAATTTTCGCCTTTTTCCCTGCCGAAGCCATTTTCTGCCTGCCTTTCTCTTAAATCCTATCGTTATAGCAAATTCACTCATAATATATTATAACACATTTAAGAGAAAAATCAACTTATTTTCGCAGATATACTGCTCTTTTGTCGCAAAATGTTTCACATGAAACATTTTATGTTTTACTGATGGGGATATGTATGAAATAATCTACCCCATCTTCACTCTCCTTCATCTGTGAAACCGCTTTGATACCACTTTGATTGATTACTTTCAAAGCTCTTTCTACGGTTCGATGGAAGATACGCACATCCTTGAAGCAGAATTTGATGTTCTGCTTTTTCTTAGGCGACAGTAACGATTCGATATACCGATCGGTCTCCTCGCTGTTATATTTTCGATTTGCGATGACCTCGACCGCCTTTTCCATCTGCTGCTGTGTCTGTAGCCGCAGCAGTGCACGGGTCTGACGCTCGTTCAATCCATAGTCTTTTACCTTCTGCAGCACAGCTGCCGGCAATTGCAGAAGGCGAATTTTATTTGCAATACACGGCTGGCTTTTCCCAAGCTTCTGCGAGATTTCGACCTGCGTCATGTCATACTCCACCATCAACTGTCGGATCGCGATCGCTTCTTCCAGAAAACTCAAATCCTTCCGTTGGATGTTTTCAATCAATGCAAGCAAACCGCCGACATGATCCGTGACCTCAACAACGATTGCAGGAATCTTGCTGTTGCCGTTCAACTTACAGGCGCGCAGTCTGCGCTCTCCGCTGATAAGTTCATACCCTATTTCTCTTTTCCTTACCGTGATCGGCTGCAGCAGTCCGTTTGCCGCTATGCTTTGACGCAATTCCTCCAATGCTTCATCGGAAAACTCTTTTCTCGGCTGCATCGGATTCGGATATATCTCATCAACCGGCAGCAGCACCACCCGATTGATCACCTCTGCTTTTTCTTTTTTCAACATCAACATATGAAAACCTCCCTTGTTTTGCACCATCGGCAGCTTGTCACCCATAGTGTACCACAATCAAAGGTATATTCCTGACGGATTCGGTCGAAACAAAACAGTCGGCGAAATTAGTGTTTCGCCGACTGAATTTTACAATTTTTCTTTTTTCATTTTACCGCTTGCTCTCGGATATTTCGCTGCAGTGGCAGCAATTTTTCTCACAATCACAATGGTGCGCTCGCTTCCGTCATTGAGCTGATACGAGATCACACCCTCGATCTTGCCGCCGAGTTTGGAAATAGCGCTCTTTGCCTCATCCAATTCAACCTGCATATCGCGCCCTTTCATCGCCGCAAATACGCCGCCTACCTTAACATACGGCAGGCAGTATTCCGAAAGCTCTCTCAAATGTGCAACCGCACGCGCAGTTGCCACATCATACTGCTCACGGTATTCTGCTTTTCGTGCGATCTCCTCCGCACGTCCGTGCAATGCTTCCGCCTTGATTTTCAGCGAATCGCATACCGACTGTAAAAAGGTGATGCGCTTTTGTAAGCCGTCCAGCAAAGTGAATTTCAAATCCGGTCTTGCAAGCATACACGGCAGTGCCGGGAAACCCGCACCGGTACCGACATCGATCACCTTTGCATCCTCTTTGATCGGCAGATATTTTAACAGCAGCAAGCTGTCTGCAAAATGCTTATCCGCCACACCTTCGGAATCGATAATGCCGGTCAGATTCATCTTGGTGTTCATATCCAGCATCTGATCCGCAAACTGTTTCATGCGGTCAAGCTGTTCACCGGACAAAGTTAAAAGTTCGGTCAAACCGTAAGATTTTAACACATCCTCCAGCACATTGCGGTCCATCGGGACGAATTCTATATTCTTCATGCTTCCCCTCCGTTATCACCGCCGTACTGCTGCAGCCAGATCAGAAGCATCGATACATCTGCCGGGCTAACACCGGAAATACGGGATGCCTGACCCACACTGTGCGGTCTGACTTTATTCAGTTTCTCTCTTGCCTCCAGACAAAGGCCATTGATACCGGAATAATCAATATCTTCCGGCAGCAGGCGTTTTTCGAGCTTCTTCATCTGGCGGATTGCAGACTGCTGTTTTTCGATGTAGCCTGCATATTTGATCTTGATCTCCGCTTCCTCCAGGATCTCCGCAGCCAAATCCTGCGGATACTCCGGACGGGTTAAATCGAATTCGGTCAGATCGGTATAATGGATCTGCGGACGACGGATCAGGTCTGCCAGTTTCACACCGCTCTTGATCTCGGTTGTTTCACGTGAAACAAGCATTTCGTTTAAGCCCGCAGTCGGGGAAACAGTGGTTGCTTCCAGACGAGCAATTTCTTCCTCGATGCAGCGCATCTTCTCGCAGAAACGGTCGTATCTCTCCTGCGAAACCAATCCAACCTCATAGCCAAGCGGAGTCATACGCTCATCCGCGTTATCCTGACGCAAAATCAAGCGATACTCACTGCGGGAGGTCATCATACGGTACGGATCGGAACAACCCTTGGTTACCAGGTCATCGATCAAGGTACCGATATAGGAATCGGAGCGCTCCAGTACGATCGGTTCAAGTCCTTTTACCTGTCTTGCTGCATTGATACCTGCAACCAAGCCCTGTGCCGCAGCCTCCTCATAACCGGAAGTACCATTGAACTGACCTGCACCGTATAAGCCTTTGAATCCTTTGAACTGCAGCGTTGCATACAGCTCCTGCGGATCATCGCAGTCATACTCGATCGCATACGCAACACGCATGACCTCTGCATGCTCCAATCCTTTCACAGTGTGCAGGAATTTCATCTGCACATCCTCCGGTAAAGAGGAGGACATACCCTGCAGATACATCTCATCGGTATCCAGTCCCATCGGCTCTACAAACAACTGATGTCTCGGTTTATCCGCAAAACGCATGATCTTATCCTCGATACTTGGGCAATAGCGTGGGCCAACACCCTCGATTTTGCCGCTGTACATCGGAGAGCGTCCGATGTTTTCTTTGATCACACGGTGGGTTTCTTCATTGGTGTATGCAATATAGCAGGAAACCTGATTTTCAAGTTTTCCGTGAGTTTCAAAAGACATCGGGACGATATCATCGTCACCGTTCTGTTTTTCCAACAGATCAAAGTCAATACTTCTGCGATGGATACGGGAAGGTGTACCGGTCTTGAATCTGCGGATGGTGATGCCCTTCTCTTTGAGTCTGTCGGTCAGACCGATAGACGGAAGTACATTATCCGGGCCGCTTTCATAACTTGCATCACCGATATAAATCTTACCGCGCTGATAGGTACCGGTACAGATGATCGCAGCCTTGACCGGATAGATCGCACCGGTACGGGTGATAACACCGGTAACGGTATTATTCTCATCAAACTGAATATCCTTGACCTCATCCTGTTTGATCCAAAGATTTTCCTGTGCTTCCAGCTTCTGCTTCATGTACAGATGATACGCTCTGCGGTCACTCTGTACACGCAAACTGTATACTGCCGGACCTTTGCCGCGATTCAACATTCTGCTCTGTAAAAAAGTAGCGTCCGCCGCCTTACCCATTTCACCGCCCATTGCATCGATCTCGCGCACCAAATGACCTTTTGCAGTACCGCCGATCGACGGATTACACGGCATATTTGCGATACCATCCAGGGTCAGAGTAAACAAAATGGTGCGTACACCCAGTCTTGCACAAGCAAAAGCTGCTTCAACACCGGCATGGCCGGCGCCAATGATCGCAACATCGTAAGAATCCATTTCGAAACAAATGTTCTTATCCATATTTTTTCTCCTTCCCTTATTTACCTACGCAGAATTGCGAGAATACCTGATTGACAACCTCCTCGGTCGCACGCTCGCCCGTCAGCTCCAACAGAGCCTGCAGCGCCTCTTCGAGCACAACCGTGACCGCATCATAGGTCATACCGTCACGCAGGATGCATTCCGCTTCTTTCAGCGCAACATTTGCCTGCATAACACAAGCGTACTGACGCTCGTTGGAAAGTACACCCATCGACGGATCGATCTCCTCGAGCTTTAACACCTCAGCAACCGCTTTGGACACCACATCAAAACTGTTTTCATCCTGTGCGGAGATGGTCAGCACACGTTCAAAACAGCTGCGCAGATACTCTGCATCCAACGCGGAATCCAAATCGGATTTGTTGACGATCGCGATCGCCGGTTTATTTTTCAACCGCTCGATGATGGAAAAGTCCTCATCGGACAGCGGTCTGGAATTATCAAACAGTGCAAGGATCAACTGTGCGGTGTCGATTTTTTCGACCGCACGCTGTACACCGAAGTTTTCAACAACATCGTCCGTTTCACGAATGCCCGCTGTATCCGACAGATGCAGCACCACATCATGTAAAACAATGGTATCCTCTACGACATCGCGGGTGGTACCCGGAATATCGGTAACAATGCTCTTTTCGCGTCTTGCAAGCAGGTTCATCAAGGTGGATTTACCGACATTCGGCTTTCCGATGATCGCCGTATTGACACCGTTTTTGAGCATACATCCGGTATCGTAATCCTCGATCAGCTTGTACAGCGTTTTCTTAACATCGTGAAGCTGAGAAAGGATCGCATCGGTTTCGATCTCCTCGATATCCTCCTCCGGATAATCCGCCCAAACAGCCAGATGGCCTGTCAGCGCAAGCAGCGTCTGCTTAATATCCTGTATACGGCGGTACAAGCTTCCCTGCACCTGTTCGCCGCTGATACGCATTGCCTGTCTGGAACCGGAAGCAATGAGATCAGAGACAGCCTCAGCCTGTGTGAGGTCTATTTTACCGTTTAAGAAAGCACGCTTGGTAAATTCACCCGAGAATGCAGGTCTCGCACCTGCCTCAACCGCTGCACGCAGCACCTCGCGGGTGATCAAAAGACCGCCGTGACAAGAAATTTCCACGACATCCTCTCCGGTATAGCTGTGCGGTGCACGAAATACCGTTAACACACCGTGATCCAAAGTCGAACCGTCTTTCGGATCCAAGATCGCACCGTAAGATGCGGTATAACCCTTCATCAGCTTGGCTTTTTTACCGCTGACACTATCAAAAATCCGATCCGCAACCGCAAATGCTTCATCGCCGGAAATTCGAATCACCGAAATTCCGCCGACAGCCTGCGGGGTAGCGATCGCCGCAATCGTTTCGTTCATAAGAAGTCCTTTCCGAACAAGTAAAAAGCGTACCGAGAAGATCGGTACGCTTTGATACAGTTCAATTCATTCAACCGACCGCGAATATATCCTTAGTCCAGTTCGATTTTAGAATACAGCTTTGCATCCAGCTGGTCATCGTTTTTCTGTTTGGTACGATTTACGTAATCCTTATCCTCTTTGAGCATCTGCTCAATGGTCGGTTTGTTGCTGCGGGTACGGGTATAACCGCCGCCGCTGCGCTGACCGCGATAGCCGCCGCCTCCGCTCTGCTGACCGCGACCGCCTTTACCGTTACCGCCACGTTTGTTGCCGTAGTGGCTCGGTTTCGGATTCTCGCTGATGATGATTACACGACGGTTCGGGTCCTCACCTTTGGATTTGGAATAGATACCCGGGATTTCGGAAACTACAGCGTGAATGATACGACGCTCATACGGATTCATCGGTTCGAGCATCTGGCTTCTGCCGGTACGTTTTACCTTCTCACCGATTTTACGAGCCAGCTCCTGCAGAGTCTCAGCTCTCTTCTCGCGGTAGCTGCCGCCGTCTAAGGTGATACGGCAGTAGTTGCCTTCTTTTCTGCGGTTGGATGCTAAGCCAACCAGATACTGCAGTGCGTCTAAGGTCTCACCGTGGTGACCGATCAGAACACCGATATCCTCACCGTCAAAGGTGAAGGTAACGTTGTCGCCTTCCTCCTCTTTTACAGAGTAGGAGATCTCATTTAAGCCCATTGCAGCTAAAATGTCATCCAGATACTGTTTTGCAGCTTCCAGACGGCTGATTTCTTCTTCGGCAGTCTCTTCGAAAGCAACGGTCAGTTTAACAACTGCGTCTGCTTTACCGATACCGAGGAAACCTTTTTTAGCTTCCTCGACCACTTCAAACTCAGTGGTGAAAGCAACTTCAGCCAGCTCTTCTTTTGCCAGTCTGAGTGCTTCTTCTTTCGCTGCTTCGATCGTAGCAGCTCTGCCTACGTATTCCTTATTCATGTCTTGTCCTCCCACCCGAATTACTTCTTTTCAGTATTCGCGGTGTCTGTTTCATTGTCATCGCCGTAAAGCTCAGCAAGACGTCTTCTTGCTGCTGCGATGCGATCGTTAGCGGATAATTCATCCGATTCGGATGCAGGTTTTTTCCGGGTCTGGGAAGTAGTAGAGGTGCTCGGTTTTCCCTGTTTTCCGGCAACGATATCACGAGCGTTTTCGAGATCTTCTTTCGTTTTGCCGGATGCTTCTGCGTAGTTTGCTCTTTCCTGGGTCAGTTTCTCGATCATTTCGCGTTTTTTGCGGTATTTCTCGCGCTGACGCTCGGTACCTTTATCTTTTGCTGCCATCTCAGCCAGTTTTTCCGGAGTGTAGATACGTCTGGTGATCTCACCTGCAACGAAAGAAACTACGTTGGAGATGATCCAGTATAAACCAACACCTGCCGGCAGCTGGAATGCAAAGACCAAGGACATGATCGGAGATGCATACATCATGGCTTTCATCATGCCGCCCTGCTGCTGTGCACTCATGTTCTGCTGTTTCATGGAAACAACAGACATTAAGAATGCAGTCGCACCGGATAAGATCGGAATGAGGACCAGCCAGTTGAAACCAAGGGTCGGGATCTGGGTTAAGTCCAGTCCCAGGAAGTTCATATCAAACTCGGCGATCTTCGCCAGATCATCTGCCGAGAAAATATTCTTCAGCGTATTAAACTGCTCGCCGGTACCGCTCTGAACGATATTGATCAGCTGCAGCTGCTGAGAAGAGGTAAATTCCAGTGCTTTGCAAGCTGCACTAATGGTATCGTTGGAAATCTGTAACACATAGCGAAGCGGACGGTAAACAACTTCGATGATACCGAAAAGGATGATCATCTGAATCAGAGTCGGCAGACAGCCGTTGGTCGGGCTGTATCCCTCACGCTCATAGAGCTTCATCATCTCTTCCTGGTATTTGGCTTTGTTGTTTTTATAGCGATTCTCCAGCTCTTTCATTTTCGGCTGGAAAGCTGCCATCTTAGCACTGGATTTCTGCTGCTTGATGGTCAGCGGAGTCATCAGGATCTTTACAATAACGGTGAAGACCACCAGAGTCCAGCCATAGTTGCCGATGAGCTGCTGGAGCCAGTTCATGATCCATCCCAATGGAATACCAATAATTGCCATAACGGTCCTTTCCATGTTTCCGGAGACTCTCCCCTCCGGAACATCACCTTTTGTCAGAGGTAATTTCCTTTTCGGAACGTAATTTCAAGGTCACACGCGGCAGCTGTTTTCCGGAAAAGGAATAACAAAACGGCACCGGATCGTAACCTCCGGTGCAAAACGGATTACAGCGCAATATGCGGTATAGCCCAAGCAGGGTACCTTTGACCGTACCAAAGCGTTTGATTGCTTGAAGCATGTAACCGGAACAGGTCGGAACAAACCGACAACAGGGCGGTTTCAGCGGGGAAATAAATCGCTGGTATCCTCTTACCAGAAGCATTAGCAGCAGCTTCATCCCACACTCTCCTTATTAAGACACATCACCGTGCGGCATGCTCTTTACCGGAAGATTTATCGGAAAACAGAAACTGCAGCTGCTTTTTCATAACACGTGCAGCATCGTACGACTTGACCGATGCGGTGGCCGCTCTTGCGACAAACACGATATCATAGCCGTTTGCCGTAAAACCTTTTGCAAGCTGCGCATCAAACGCACTTCTGAGCACTCTGCGTGCTCTGCTGCGCGTGACCGCATTTCCCACCTTTTTCGAGGTCGTGATACCGACACGCATTTTACCAAGCTTATTTTTCACCACATAAGTGACAAGCAGCGGATGCGCTTTGAATTTTCCGCGGAAGTATGCACGCTTGAACGCTTTATTTTCCTTTAATACCAGCTTTTTCTTCATGTATTTGTTCCTATCCCGTTAAAACAGCAGACAAAACTTGTTTTTGTACTGCAATCAAAAATAAAGACCACAACACTGTGTTTTGTGGTCTTGTATCTTTGAAATTAGTAAGTCAGCTGTTTTCTGCCTTTTGCACGACGTCTTGCCAGAACTTTGCGACCGTTCTTGGTAGCCATTCTCTTCATAAAGCCATGCTCTTTTTTTCTCTGCAGCTTCTTCGGCTGATAAGTTCTTTTCATTTCGTTTTCTCCTCCTTATAAAAAAGTTGCAGTTTTAAATTGTGATAAAACCTTACACCGTAATAGTATAACTGTTTCGAAAGATTTTGTCAATAGGCTTTTTTCAAAAACTTTTCTTTTTTTCGGTTTCCGTCAAAAAATACGCGTTTATCACTTGAATTTTACTGCGAATTTTGATACAATATAAAAGGAAAACTTTCGACATCTTTCCATTCGCTTTCAACGTTGATAAAGTGAAAAGCGGATGGCGTTTGTTTTATTCCGAAAATGTTATCAACAATCATCAACAGATAACCGACGACTACTTAACCGAATTTTCAACAGGAGGATCGTTATGGAATCGATCAATGCGATCATGGATCGCGTAAAACAACAATGCGAGGGCATCTTCAGTACCGTTGCGTACAAAGTCTGGATCGCCCCGATCAGACCTGTCCGGATCGAAGGCGGCTATGTCGTTTTATATGTAGAAGACCGATATCGGAAGGAGAAGGTCTGCCTGCATTACCTCTCTACCTTGAAAGAGGTTTTTGAAGCGACCCTCGGACGCGAAGTTACCATTGATATCGCGACCCCGGAAGATATTGCAATGTACGAAAGTGCAGAGCTGCCGCAGTTAAAAGAAGCTGCCAAGGAATCCGCAGAGGATACTTCCGAGGAAAAACCGATCATTTCCAATCACCCGGACGATGACTACCAGGAATCTTTACGCCGTGCGCACTACGAATATACCTTCGATACCTTTATCGTAGGCAGTTCCAACCAGCTGGCGTATGCTGCATGTGAAGCGGTTGCCAAAAAACAAAACGGCCAGTACAATCCGCTTTTTATCTATGGACCGAGCGGCCTGGGCAAAACCCATCTGCTCTCCGCAATCCAGCATGAGATCCTCTCTAAAAATCCGAACGTCAATGTTGCGTACATCAGCTCTGAGACCTTCACAAACGATCTCATCAGCGCCATCGGCAGCAAATCCACCGAAGCGTTCCATAAAAAGTACCGTCAGGTCGATGTTCTGTTAATGGACGACGTCCAGTTTATTTCCGGTAAAGAGTCGACTCAGGAAGAATTCTTCCATACCTTCAATCAGCTGTACCAGGTCAAAAAACAGATCGTTCTGACCTCCGACCGTCCGCCGCGTGAGATCAAAACACTGGAGGACCGTCTGAAAAACCGTTTCGAATCCGGTGTTATCGTGGATATTTCCCCGCCGGACTATGAAACCAGAATCGCTATTCTGCGCAGAAAAGCTGAGCTTTTGAACATGGTGATTCCGGATGATGTGGCACAGTTCATCGCAGAACGCGTCAAGAGCAACATCCGTCAACTCGAAGGTGTTGTCAAGAAGATCCATGCATACGAGCAGTTTGCGGGCGAAAAACCGTCGCTGCGCGTCGCACAGAATTCCATCCGTGAAATCTTAAGCGATTCCGAGCCGGCACAGGTCACCGTTGACCGCATCATCGAGGAGGTAGCGAAAACCTATTCCATCTCCAAAGAGGATATCCGCTCCGGAAAACGTTCCGCATCCATCTCCGCAGCAAGACAGATCGCAATGTATGTCACCCGTGAGATCACCGGTATGTCCTTACAGGCGATCGGCGGTGAATTCGGCGGACGTGATCACGCTACCATCGTTTACTCCATTTCTCAGGTGGAAAAGAAGATGGAGAAAGATCTGCATCAAAGCGAAGTCATCTCGGATATCATCAAAAACATCCGCGACAGATAAACTTTCAACATCGGTTCCCGTACCGTTCTCCACATCCTATTCGCTCTGTCAGATACCGTTTCCGATCAAATGAGACGATTTTTCAATAAAGTTGTCAACATTTATCAACCGCTTTGACATTTCAAGGCGAAATTTGCGGATTTGATGTCGAAAACAAAAGGATTTCCGCTGTGCTTTCCACAAAGCTGAAAGCTGATAAAACCAGGTATTATGCGGTGTTTTTCGTTCTGTCAACAATTAAACAGCACCTAATATAACTATGGTTTTAAACATCTTTAAACTGTTTAAACTTTTTAAATGTTAGTTTAAATTTAAATACATGAAAACAAAGGAGTATTTACGATGGAATTCATCTGTAACAAAAACGAGCTGATCGAAGCAATATCGAATGTATCTTTAGCTTCCGTCGTCCGCTCTGCTATGCCGATCTTGGAAGGTGTATACCTTGAAGTTAAGGAAGACGCAACTTTAACCGTACTTTCTTTTAATTTGCAGATGGGTATCAGCAAAACTTTAGGTCTTTCCTTAGCAAAACCGGGTAAGATCGTAATAAAAGCATCTCTTCTGTCCAATATTATCACCAAGATGCCGGACGCACCGCTCCACTTTACCGTTAATGAGAAAAATCTTGTTACCATTTCCTGCGGCTTTGTAGAGTTCACGATCTCCGGTATGGATGCATCCGCATATCCGCAGCTTCCGCTGGTGAAAGCAGACAGCCGCTTCGGCATCCCGCAGAGCATTCTCTATAATATGTTGGAGCAGACTTTGTTTGCATCTCCGGCAATGGAACAGAGCGGCACCAACAACGGTGTTCTGTTCCAGATCCACGATCACCTGCTCACCATCGTTACTCTGGACGGTTACCGTCTGGCACTGCGCCGCGAAGAAGTTTCCGTTGATGAAGATATTAAGGTGAAGATCCCGGCCAAGACCCTTTCCGATCTGATGAAGATCCTTGCAAAACTGTCTGCGGCAACCAAAGAAGATGCAAACGTTGCAATCACCATTTCCGACAGCCATCTGCTGTTTGATGTGGAAGGATATGAGATCGTTTCCCGCTTGGCGGAAGGTGAATTTATTGATTATCAGAAGGTTATTCCGAGTGACTGCAGCACCGAACTTCGTGTTAAGGTAAGAGATCTGCAGAACAGCTTGACCCGTGCTTC
>JBGUUN010000207.1:0-15272 GCA_045133555.1 Oscillospiraceae bacterium | reverse complement strand
CGGGAGCGCAGGCTCTGCGCATTAATGGTGGAACAGGCGGATGCCGGTGAATGCCATTGCGATGCCGTATTCGTTACAGGTATCGATAACGTTATCGTCACGGATAGAGCCACCCGGCTGTGCGATATATTTAACGCCGGAACGTTTTGCACGCTCGATGTTATCGCCGAACGGGAAGAATGCATCGGAACCTAATGCAACGCCGTCCATGGTATCTAACCATGCTCTGCGCTCCTCACGGGTCAGCGCTTCCGGTTTCTCAGCAAAGATTGCTTCCCATTTGCCGTCTGCCAGTACGTCCATGTAATCGTCGGAAATGTATACGTCGATTGCATTGTCGCGGTTTGCACGGCCGAGCTTCTCAACGAATTTTAAGCCTAAGACTTTCGGATGCTGACGTAAGTACCAGTTGTCAGCTTTGTTGCCTGCAAGTCTGGTGCAGTGTACACGGGACTGCTGGCCAGCGCCGATACCGATCGCCTGACCGTCTTTTACATAGCATACGGAGTTGGACTGGGTGTATTTTAAGGTGATTAAGGAGATAACCAGATCGCGTTTTGCGTTCTCCGGCATATCTTTGCACTCGGTAACGATGTTTTCGAGCATTGCCTCGTTGATATCCAGCTCGTTTCTGCCCTGCTCGAAGGTAACACCGTATACATGTTTACGCTCGATCGGCTGCGGAACGTAGTTCTCGTCCATCTGCAGTACGCAGTAGGTGCCTTTACGTTTAGCCTGCAGGATCTCAAGTGCTTCCTCGGTATAACCCGGAGCGATAACGCCGTCGGAAACCTCACGTTTGATCAGCAGTGCGGTGGATTTATCGCAGATATCGCTGAGTGCGATGAAGTCGCCGTAGGAGGACATTCTGTCAGCACCGCGTGCTCTTGCATAAGCGCAAGCCAGCGGAGAAAGCTCGCCCATATCATCTACGAAGTAGATCTTTTTCATGGTATCGGAAAGCTCGGTAGCTACTGCAGCACCAGCCGGAGATACGTGTTTGAAGGATGCAGCAGCCGGCAGACCGGTTGCTTTCTTTAACTCTCTGACCAGCTGCCAGGAGTTGAATGCGTCAAGCAGGTTGATATAACCCGGACGGCCGGACAGTACGGTCATCGGCAGTTCGGAGCCATCCTCCATGTAAACGCGGGACGGTTTCTGATTCGGGTTGCAGCCGTATTTTAACTGTAATTCGTTCATGATGGATTCCCTTTCCCTGATGTCGGAAGATTACTTGTTTTTGTTGATGATACGGGTCTCGTATGCACCGGTCTCGATGTCGATGAAACGGGTGAACAGGCTAACTTTATTCTCCTCATTTAAGGAAGTCCATACCATCTCGGTGAAGGTATCCAGATCACCGGAAATAGCAACTTGCTCCGGCTCACCCTCAAAGCTCGGCAGCGGATCGCCGTCGGTCATATAGGTGTGGATAAAGTGGCCCTGGCCAGCTTTCGGGGTCTCGTACTCATAGAAGTATCTGCGGTTGGAGGACGGGTCGCCGTCAGCGCTCTTTAAGATGGACAGACGGTAGTTGCCGCCTTCTACCATACCGGAGATACGCGGAGTGCAGTTCGGGAAGTCCGGCTCGAACTGACGGGTGCGCAGTGCATCCTCGAAAGTTTTACCTTCGAGCAGGAAATCACGGACGGTATCGGTCTGGTCGCCGTTGGTAACAACGGTTTTGCCGTTGACAACGCGTACCGGAGCGTAGATGATCAAAGACGGATCGGACAGTTTGGACGGATCGAATGCCTCGGTGCGGATGCCCTCGCCCTCGGTAACAAATACACGGTTACGGGAGTTAACGCTTCTGCCCATGATGAAGTATGCGATCGCGATCTTTTTGCCATCCTCGGTCTTGCCGATCACGATACCGCGGCCCGGATAGCTGTTTTCACGCAGCAGTGCGGATAAATCGTACTGTTTCATGTCAATATCCTCTCAATTATGTAATCTTAATACAGCGGTTCAAGACTCTCGCTCAAGTCGGCTACTGCCTGCGGCAATAAAAGCCATTCTGCCTGCTCCATAACGCGGCGCTGCAGAATCTCCGGGGTATCCCCTTCTTTGACTTCAACTGCTTTTTGTGCGATGATCTTACCGCCGTCGGTGATCTCATTTACGAAATGAACGGTTGCACCGGTCACCTTAACGCCTTTTTCCAGTGCTGCTTCATGAACTTTAAGTCCGTAGAAGCCGTCACCGCAGAAAGACGGGATCAAACTCGGATGCACGTTGATGATGCGCTGCGGGTATGCTTTGATCACGGTCTCGCCGATGATGGACAAAAAGCCTGCCAGCACCACCAGATCGATCTTATGCTCACGCAATACCGAAAGGATCGCATCGTCGTATTCCGCAGCCGATGCATAGTCTTTACGACGCAGCACGGTGGACGGAATGTTATGATTTTCTGCGCGGGTCAATGCGTATGCTTTCGGGTTGGAGGCTAACACCAATGCAAGTTCGCCGTACGGGATCTTACCTGCCTCTTTGGCATCGATGATCGCCTGCATATTGGTGCCGCCGCCGGAAACAAAGATCGCAATGCGCAGCGGAGTTTGTTTGGACATATTCCTTCTCCTTATGATAAGACGGGGCGGGCTGATACCGCCCCGATCGTATTTTAGATCAGCTCTACGCCTTCGCCTTCTACCAGCTCACCCAGTACATAAGCATCCTCACCGTTTGCTTTGAGTACCTCTAAAGCGGTATCAACATCCTCTTTTGCAACGCAGACGATCATGCCGACACCCATGTTAAAGGTGTTGAACATATCTCTTTCCGGAATATTACCGGTTTCCTGCAGCAGTTTGAAGATCGGCAGTACACGTACATCAGACTTTTTGATGCGAGCAGCTAAGCCCTCGTTGAGAGAACGCGGAATATTTTCATAGAAGCCGCCGCCGGTGATGTGGGAAACGGATTTTACGGTTACTTTCTCGAGCAGTGCCAGTAACGGTTTTACATAGATCTTGGTCGGGGTCAGCAGGGTCTCACCTAAGGATGCGCCCAGTTCCGGAATGTATGCTTTTAAGTCAACGTTCTCGATGTCGAATACTTTACGTACCAGGGAGAAACCGTTGGAGTGAACACCGGAGGACGGCAGAGCGATCAGAACGTCGCCTGCTTTCTGTTTGGTGTTGTCAACAACTTTATCGCGGTCAACGATACCGACTGCAAAACCGGCCAGATCGTACTCATCTACCGGATAGAAGCCCGGCATCTCAGCGGTCTCGCCGCCGATCAATGCAGCACCGGACTGTACGCAGCCCTCTGCAACACCGGAAACGATTGCAGCGATTTTCTCCGGCTCGTTCTTACCGCAAGCGATATAGTCTAAGAAGAACAACGGTTTTGCGCCGCAGCAGATAACGTCGTTAACGCACATTGCAACGCAGTCGATACCAACGGTATCGTGTTTGTCCATTAAGAATGCGATTTTTAATTTGGTGCCAACACCGTCGGTGCCGGAAACCAGTACCGGTTTGGTGTAGCCGGTCAGGTCCAGTGCGAACAGGCCGCCGAAGCCGCCTAAACCGGAGACAACGCCCTCGGTCATAGTTCTTGCAACATGCTGTTTCATCAATTCAACTGCACGGTAACCAGCGGTTACGTCAACGCCCGCTGCTTTGTAGCTTTCGCTGTAGCTATTTTCTGCCATGATAGTTATCCTCACTTATCTTATAAATTATCGCTGATTCGGAATTCATATTTGCTGACCGGATGTTCTGCCGGCTCTGCTACCGGGTAATTGCCGGTGAAGCAAGCATCACAGAAGGTCAGATTAGAGCCTTCCGCAATCTGTCTGACTGCATCGATGCTCAAATAACCAAGGGAATCTACGCCGATATATTCTGCGATCTCATCGATGCTCATGCGGCAAGCAATGAGTTTATCTCTGCCGTCGATATCGGTGCCGAAATAGCACGGATGGATAAACGGCGGAGAGGAGACGCGCATATGGACTTCGGTAGCACCTGCCTCACGCAGCAGCTTAACGATTCTGCCGGAGGTGGTACCGCGTACGATCGAGTCGTCGATCATGATAACGCGCTTGCCCTTTACGGTGTTCTCTACCGCAGAGAGTTTTACGCGGACTGCGGAGTCACGCTCTTCCTGGGTCGGAGCGATAAAGCTGCGGCCGATGTAACGGTTTTTGATGAAGCCGATACCGTACGGAATGCCGGACTCTTTTGCATAGCCCATTGCTGCTTCGATACCGGAATCCGGTACACCGATGACAACATCCGCATCTACCGGATGCTCTTTAGCTAAGAATGCGCCGGCACGGTTTCTTGCATTCTGTACGGATGCACCGTCGATCACGGAGTCCGGACGTGCGAAGTATACATGCTCGAATACGCAAAGGCTGGCTTTGCATTTATTACAATTGGTACGGTCAGATTCCAACACGACCTCGCCGTTTACTTTTCTTGCGCAAACGACCTCACCCGGCTCAACGTCACGGATCAAGGTTGCACCGATCGCATCGAGTGCGCAGGTTTCGGAAGCGAATACGATACCGCCTTTTTTGGTTCTGCCGATACACAGCGGTCTGAAGCCGTGCGGATCACGTGCAGCGATCATCTTCTGTGCGGACATAACCAGCAAGGAATATGCACCTTTTAATTCATCCATAGACTGCAGGACTGCTTTTTCGATCGAACCGCTGGTCAGACGTTTTCTTGCAACGGTCGCAGCAATGATCTCAGCGTCACCGCTTCCGTGGAACGTCATACCTTCATGCTCATAGCCCGAACGCAGCTCATATGCGTTGGTCAGCGCACCGTTGGTACAAAGTGCTAACGGGCCTTTGACATGACGGATGAGCAGCGGCTGGCAGTTCTGGCGGCTGTGTGCATCGGTCACCGCATAGCGGCAATGACCCATGACCATATCGCCTTTGCCCAGAGAGTCCAAAACATCACGTTTGAATACATCCGGGACCAGACCGAGATCTTTATATGCATTGATCACGCCGTCATCATTGACTGCGATACCGCAGCTTTCCTGACCGCGGTGCTGCAGTGCATACAAAGCGAAATAAGCCGAACTTGCAACATTCGAACGCTCCGGCTCAACCAAGCCGAATACGCCGCATTCTTCCTTAACCTTATCAAAAATATCTTCCATAAAAGCTCCTTACATTAAAGGGAGAGGATTACAAAGCTGCTACCTCATCCTGAAGTTTTACATTTTTTACATTGACCTCTGCGGTCATTTTCTCACGCATTACAGCAAGGCGGGATGCCAGTGCTTCATCAGAAAGTGCGAGCATCTGTGCAGCCAGTACAGCCGCATTTTTTGCGCCGTCGATTGCAACGGTCGCTACCGGAATGCCCGGCGGCATCATAACGGTTGCAAGCAATGCATCCATACCGTCGAGTGCAGCGGATTTCATCGGGATGCCGATGACCGGCAAGGTGGTATATGCAGCCAAAACACCGCCGAGATGTGCTGCCATACCTGCTGCTGCAATGATAACGCCAAAGCCGTTATCTTTTGCATTTTTTGCGAAATCTGCTGCTTCGTTCGGCGTACGGTGAGCGGAGCAGACCTTAACTTCATACGGAATCTCAAGCTCTTTGAGCTGGAGTACGGCCTTTTTTACGATCGGCCAGTCAGAATCGCTGCCCATAATGACAGCCACTTTTTTTACGGTTTCCATCATTGTACTTCTCCTTCTTATTTCAAGTTTTTAAGGGGAAAACAAAAAGCCGCGCTGCTACTCCATTCTTTTCAGACGGATACAGTGCGACCGACATTTTTGGTAAAATTCGTGCAATAACCCCTTTTAGCCGGCTGAAAGCCATAGGTAGATTTATCCCATGTAGCGCTGCGATAAGTCAACATCAACTGCATGACACATCCTCCGTACAATCGTAAAAGCATTTTTATTGCCGCAAAAATACCAACACCTATATTGTAACTGATTTTTACGGAAAATGCAATAGCGTTTGATATAGGAATTTTGCTGTCTTTCCGCGTCTTTTTTGTTGCATTTTTTCTTTTTTTCGTGAATAAAAACCCCTGCTTCCCGGAAAGTCGGTTATCTTACTCATATTGCGCGGATTTTTTTGATAAAAACTTCCGATATTTCTCAAAAATACACATATAAGTTAAAAAAAATTAAAATAAGGCTTGATTTTTCTCGCAAAATCATGTATTATTATGTATTAGAAGTGTTGTAGACATTATAACAGGCGACTCCTTTTCGGGCGGCATTTCGGTGTAACAAGAAAGGAGAATTTTTAGTAGCATGGAAATCACTGATATCAGGATCCGCAAGTTGGTTTACGAAGGAAAACTTCGTGCAATCGTTTCGATCACCGTAGATAACACTTTTGCGATCCACGACATCAAAATTATCCAAGGCGCCAACCGACTTTTTGCTGCTATGCCAAGTCGTCGTGATGAAAACGGCGTTTACCGTGATATCGTTCATCCGATCACCGGCGAAGGCAGAAAAGCTTTTGAAAAAGCCGTACTGGATGCGTATTACCGCGCCCTGGAAGATGGCCAGCACAATCCGGCTGATTCTTACGACAGTTATGACGCTGAAAACAAAACTCAGCCTACAGAATAAGATTCATGCGAAAAAGCACCCTCTCATGTTGAGAGGGGTTTTCCTTTTTTCGCAGCAAAAAAGCCGCCTGCAGATGCAAGCGGCTCTTTTTATTTTCTTATGCGTCTTTTTCTTCCGTGATCTCTTTCAAACCTGCGGCAAGACCGGCAAGAGACTGGATCTCACTCGGAATGATGATCTTGGTTGCTTTACCGTCGGCAGCTTTACCGAATGCTTCCAGCGCTTTGAGCTGTACCACACGCTCGGTCGGTGCTGCTTCGTTGAGCAGGCGGATACCGTCGGCAAGTGCTTTCTGCACCAGCTCGATTGCCTCTGCCTGACCCTGTGCTTCACGGATCTGTTTTTCCTTCTCCGCTTCCGCATACAGAATGGTGGATTCCTTCTCTGCTTCCGCACGCAGGATTCTCGACTGTTTTTCACCCTCCGCTACTAAGATCTGGGAGTTTTTCTCAGCCTCTGCACGGATCATAGCCTCACGGCGTTCACGCTCCGCTTTCATCTGTTTCTCCATCGCATCCTGGATCTCACGCGGCGGGAGGATATTTTTCAGCTCAACACGGTTTACTTTAATGCCCCATTTATCGGATGCCAGGTCGATATCCTGGGTGATACGGGCATTGATGGTTTCACGGGAGGTCAAGGTATGGTCAAGTTCCAGCTCACCGATGATGTTACGCAGGGTAGTTGCGGTGAGATTTTCGATCGCGGAGATCGGGTCATTCACACCGTAGGTGAACAGTTTGGCATCGGTCACCTGATAGAATACGACGGTGTCGATCTGCATGGTGACATTATCCTTGGTGATAACCGACTGCGGTTTGAAGTCGGCAACGAATTCTTTGAGCGATACGCGTTTTGCGATGCGGTCGATGAACGGCATCAGAAAATGCAGACCGTTATCCCAGGTGGTCAGGTAAGAGCCCAGTCGCTCGATCACATACTGCTGCGACTGCGGTACGATACGGATCAGGCTGACGATCCAGATCAGGATCACAACAAAAAACAAAATAATCAATGCAGCTACGATAGGTGGCATAATTCATTCTCCTTTTAATATTGATTGACAAATAAGACGTTACCGGCGATCTCACACTGCAAGAAGAACCATAACAGGATTGCCACAGCAACGACGCCGATGGTGATGACATCCGGGAGATGTTTCTCCGGAAGGCCTTTTTTCTTACGGATTTTCTGGTAGATACCGTCTACATTCAAGAACATCAGCACGAAGATCGGAATATACCAAAGCATTTTTATAAACAGCGGTTTAAAATCAAATGCACCGGTGGACAACCGCGCGCTGGCTCCAAGCCAGATCAAGAACGAGTCCATCACCAGCGTTACAAAGATGATGATACCCGGCAGCAGGAATTTACGGCCGTTCTCCTGTCTGGAAAACTTCTTCATGCTTTTTTCCATAACTGCGCTGTCATCCACGACCTGTGCGCCGGTCATGACGGCATTGCACTCCACGCAGTAATAGTTTTTGTCCTGATTCGGTGTTTTACACTTCGGACAGATTTTCATAGCGATATCCCCTTTTCATTCTTTTCTCAGATCACTTTTTATCAACGCAAAGCTTATTGCCCTGCACATCGACGACCTTGACTTCTTCTCCGACGGCAAAATGCTCGGTCTTGCTGACGGCTGACCAGTATACATCTGCGATCTTGACACGGCCGGTTTGATATTCCGGGCCGACAGGATCACAAACAACGCATACGGTACCGATCAGGCTGTTGACATTGGTCTTTTCGTTTTTACCGGACATCAGCTTTTTCACAAGCGGACGGGTAAAATAAAGACAGACCGATGCCACTATGACAAACACCAGCAGCTGTACCCAGAGCAGGTCGGTGATCAATGCCGTGACTGCCGCAGCAAGCGCACCGGCTGCAAACCAGATCGACACAAGCGATACGGTCGCAAATTCGATGCAGACCAGAATTACGGTCAGCACCGCCCATACGATCGCCCATAAGTACTCCATGCATCATTCCCCCTTTTTGACCCTAATATTAAGGATGCGTTTTTATACGCTTTCCACATTTTTATTGTATCAAAGAAATATGTCGTTTTTATGAACAGCTGATAAATGGAGCGTAAACTCAAAAAAACCGACCCTATTTTTGGTTGATAAGGGTCGGTTTTCATTCAATTCAGGCAAAAGACCATCAAGGTATGGATGCCCCACAGCAAAAGCAAATGTCCCGGGTAGAAGGCATAGCGGCTGTACTGCAGCAAGCGGTTGTGGATGCCCTGTTTGCCGCGGTAGAGAAAGATCGGGATCAGGGCAAGCAGCGCAAACCCCTGCTGCGGGATCCAGACTTCCCTGCCAAACAGTTCGATCACATAGGACAAACCGCCGAGCATCTCAAGGTTGATATACGCAAGGCAAACAAACTGCAGCAGGTAATGATACCATTTTCTGCCGCGGAAGAAGTAAAACACCAGTACGGTGAGGATGCCCGCATGGTGATAATCCACGAAGGTCACAAGTCCGAGCAGCATACCGAGCAGCGTGGTGCCGATGCCGGTCAGCACGGATAACCAGATCTTCCCCTTCTTTCTTGCCTGCTCGTTGATCCAGATCAGACTAAGTGCGATCAGGAAGGTAAACAGTACATTCTGATACAGCGGCGAGATTAGACTGCCGCCGATGGCCAGATTGAACGGGATTTCGGAAATGAGTGCGAAGACAAGCAATCGGGTCATATAGCGTTTGAGGCTTTTGGTATGGAAATAGCCCTCCACGATCAGAAACGCATAGATTGGGAATGCCAGTCTGCCGATGGCGGTCAGCCAATCGTTTCCGGTGAGCAAAATACCCCATACATGGTCGCAGAGCATGAACAGCATCGCCATGAAATGAAGGGATGCCGAAGTGGTTTGGATGGTTTTTCTTTCCATGGCGATACCTCCTTTTTATTTTACTGCGGTAAAGTATACGGTGTCATAGCTGCGCCAGCCCTGCTCGGTTTGGCGATCGACCGACAGGGTGAAATAACCCTCGGACAGGATCGGATCGACGGCATTGCCGCTTTCAAACAATGCGACGAGTTCATCCAAAGCATCATCGGACACAACGCAGTCATACGAACGGTCGACACGGACATTTTCGATCATATAATCGATAATTGACACATCTTCCGGGATGAACTGGAAGTTATATTCCTTGGCGATCGCGGTTTCGACATCGGCGTAATGTCCTTCATCCACCAGACGCTGTACCTCCTCCGTAAAGGAAGAGTCGATACCGTAATTCTCGGTATTATGGATATAGAAGGTATAGCCTTCGCCATCGGTGTAGGTGATGTTCCAGTTAAAATATCCGTCCTCTTTGGCGCGTTCTTCTTTGATAAAGCCGGCAAGATTTTCGATCTTGAGCTGATTATCGATATAGGCAAACAGTCTTGCGGTGGTTTTCGGCAGATAGGTATTGATCCGCAGGCTGACGGTATACAGTTTACCGCCGACCGTACCGGTCGCATTGAGTCTGCCGATGTTATTCTCACCCTTTTTCTGCACCGAGGTCGCGTATTCCGCGGTCGCATTGGTATAGTAATAATAACCGGAGTTGGATGCCGCATATGCCAGTTTTTCTTCATCCGACAATGCACAGTATTCCTCTACCGCCAGATTCCAAAGGGCTTCCAGTTCGCTTTCGGTCAGACCGCTCATATCATTGCCGGTGATATGCAATGCTTTGAGTTCATCCGAACGCGGATATGCGTTATAGCGTTCTTTTGCCTGCTCATCGGTCTGGGTCAGGTTTAAGATCTCGACATAATCGGAGTACGGCATTTCGATATAGCGGGTAAAGCTGCCGATACCTGCACCGATCTTCACGCGCATCTGCATCATGGATTCTTTGTTACGGTTATAGTTAAACGGATCTTTATATTCCAGAATCGTTTCTTCCAGATTTTCAGCGATCAGCGCCTTGATCTGCGGATCATCGAAATGGATGATACCGTATTTTGCGTTGGTATATTCGTTATCGGTCGGGTACATCTGATCGTTATCGCCGTCGAATGCGACCCATTTGATCTGATCGGCATCCACGGTACGGGAAGCAACGGCATCACCGAGCATTCCGGAGAGCGCCGAGCCACCGAGCAATACCACGGTCATAACAAGCAGCAGCGGCAGGGTTTTTACCGCCTTTTTAAAGCTGCGGTTGGACAGCAGCTCATAGACCATATTGATCGCAAATGCGCAGAGCAGCAAAATCCAGAAATATGCCTCATCGAATTCATAGCCCCATCTGACACCCATCAGGCCGAGCAGGATGATAAACGGAGAGGATACACCCAAACGGACGACCGTCTGTGCGATACGACCGGTGGATGCATGGCCTGCGCTCTCGGATTTTCTGCGTTCAAACAGTTTGACTGCGGCAAACAGGTAAACTGCGCAGAGGATGAGCGTATACACAAACGGCAGGCCGACCGGCGAATGCGCGGTATAGATATGGGTCGTTTCGGTGGAGCTGTTGGCAAAGATGCCGGAGAACAAAAGTCCAAGCCAGCTGCCGAAGGTGATATTATACTGCGGAGAGAGGATGCCAAGACTGTCGAACATCAGCATATGGTTGCTGCTGATGCCTACTGCGATCAAGGTCAAAATCAGGCGCGGAATAAAGTTTACCACCAGCGATGCAGCAAGTGCGGAGAGTGCGCTGCCGGTGATGGAAACAGCGATCATGGTGCCGGCTGCTACGGTTAAGGATGCGATCCACATATTTAAGAATTCGCTTACTCCCTGCACCAGCGAAAACGGCTGCTTCATGACCAGGTAGCCCACCGTCGAGATCAGGTAGGTAGCAAGCAGCAATGCGGTGATCCAGGTATACACAGCGGCCGCGGTTGCGGCAAAAAGCTGTTTTCTGCTTGCCGGGATGCTGTGCAGAATATCCGAGCTGTTGCGGTGATACTGATAGGAAAAGCCGATGATCGGGAATGCGATGCCGCCCGCGAGCATTACAAAATATGCATACGGGTTAAAAAGCTGATACATAACGATATTCGGTTCGCTGACCGCATATATGAGCAGCGTTGCAAACAATGTAAGTACACCGAAAATCGCAAACACGGTACCGCAGATCTTCTGCTGACGAAGAAATTCGCGGTATAGTAATTTCATCGATTTCATACGTTTATCCTTTCGGTCAATTTGTCATTTACTGGAAGTTTTCGATCGAGTAGCCGAGGGATTCCATCTCATAGAGGAATACTTCTTCGAGAGTCAGCGGCAGCACCTCGGTCAAAATCGGCGAGAGAAGCTGAATCTTGGCAAGGGTCTCATTCTGGTCGCCGCGCAGGATCAGGTTGCACACACTTCCGTGTTTGGAGAAATGCAGCATATCAAAGCCGTCAAACATCTCTTTATCAAACGGGCGATCGAACACCGCCTGCACCTTAAAGAGATTTGTTTTGAGCTGACCGACATCGCTTTGCAGGATGATACCGCCCTTATGCAGCAGTGCAAGCTGGTCACAGGTGTCCTCGAGTTCACGCAGCGAATGGGAGGTAATGACGGCGGTCGCACCGCGGTCACAGATATCTTCATAGATGACCGATTTGACGAAGTTACGCATGACCGGGTCAAGTCCGTCAAAGGTCTCGTCAAACAGCAGGTATTTGGTGCGGCACGCAAGACCCAAAATGGTTGCCGCCTGGCGTTTCATACCTTTGGAGAAGGTGCTGATATTTTTCTTCGGATCGAGGTTAAAGCGTTTGGCGAGTGCCTCAAAGCGTTCCATCGAGAATTCCGGATAGACGCTTTTATAAAAATGCGCCATACGGTACATATTTGCCTGCGGGAGGAAATAGAGTTCATCCGGCACATACATGATCTTGGCTTTGGCATTCGGATTATCGTACACATCTTCCCCATCGACCGTAACGCTGCCCGCATCGGCTTTATACACACCGGTGATCAGGCGCAGCAGCGTGGATTTACCGGCTCCGTTTGAGCCGACCAGACCGTAGATGCAGCCGTCCGGAATGGTGCAGTCCACCGAATCCAGCGCAACATAGCGGTCAAAAAACTTAGTTGCCCCTTTTACTGTAATCATTTTTGCAGTTTCCTTTCTGTGAAGTCTTTGCCGCTTGTCATCGCGGCTGCCCATATTTTATGGGTTCGTCGTTTCTTTGTCTGCGTTTATCATTTCGAAATAGCGTTGCACCGCTTGGGTGACCGCTTCCTTGGATTGCCCAGCGGTGGTCAGTTTCTGCAGGACCTCCTGCAGATTTTCATAAAGTGTGTCCGCTTCGGATCGCTGCAATGCGTTTTTGGCATCCGGATGGACGAATCTGCCGTTTCCCGCCACGGTATAGCTCAGATTGAGCCGATCGAGTTCGGCATACGCCTTTTGCAGCGTATTCGGGTTGACGCCGAGTGCCACCGAGAGGTTTCGTACCGACGGCAGCAGATCATCTGCGACAAGTTCGCCTGTCAGGATCTGTTTTTTGAACTGCTCCACGACCTGTTCGTAGATCGGCGTTCTGGAATACTTATCCAGTGTAATGCCGATCTCTTTTGCCGCGTTTTGCTCCACATTATCGCCTCCTTTTAATACTGTCATCTTCTGTCTTTAGTGTACTATGATATATAGTACACTTATAATATAGCATACAGTAAGGGAATTGTCAATAGGTTTTCACAGTGGGGAAATGTGAATTTTTTGTTACCTTTGTGCGAGGTCAGATTTTCGCGGAAAATCTGGCGTTTTAGTTTTTGGAGGATATGGTTTTGTCAAAGCTCAGACCGCTTTTGTGCAGGATGGAAAGCAGGCTTCGCCTGCAGCGGGAGGATCATATCCTCCCCTACAATTTGACCGGCAAGTTGATATTGTAGGGGCGAACTGTGTTCGCCCGACAAACAAAAAGAGGACGGTAAAAACCGTCCTCTGGATTGCAACTTTAATTTTCGCCACTGCGTGGGTACTACCGCCGGTCCCTACGGCTATCATTCGAGCATCTTAGGCTGCAGACCGCCGGTATGAGCGAGCTTTGCTCGCGGCTATCGAAGGTGCATCCTAAGTTCCCGCGCTATGCCACCGGAGGCACTCCGGGATTAGTAGTTTTCAGCTTTTACCTGGAAGTAAGCCTGCGGATGAGCACAAACCGGGCACATCATCGGTGCTTTTTTGCCGATCACGATATGACCGCAGTTAGCACACTGCCACATAACGTCGCCCTCTTTGGAGAATACCAGCTCGCCTTCTACGTTCTCGAGCAGTTTTTTGTAACGCTCTTCGTGCTCTTTCTCGATTGCAGCTACCATCTCAAACAGAGTTGCGATCTCGGTAAAGCCCTCTTCTCTTGCCTCTTTAGCAAAGCCCGGGTACATCTCGGTCCACTCATAGTTCTCGCCGCCTGCAGCTTCTTTTAAGTTCTCAGCGGTAGAGCCGATGCCGTCTAACAGTTTGAACCAGATCTTAGCATGCTCTTTTTCATTGTTTGCGGTCTCGGTGAACAGATCGGAAATCTGATTGAAGCCGTCTTTTTTTGCTTTGGATGCAAAGTAGGTGTATTTGTTGCGTGCCTGGGATTCACCGGCAAATGCAGCCCACAGATTCTGTTCGGTTTTACTTCCTTTTAAGTCTTTCATTTTCGTTTCCTCCACAATCTCTTTATCTTCTCCGCCGATCTTTTCAAAATCGGACGCAGGATGCTTGCAAAGCGGACAGATGAAATCCGCATCGAGGGTCTCACCCTCATGCACATAACCGCAAATGCTGCAGCGCCATGCTGCTTTAACTGCGGTCTGCTTCGGTTTCGGCTTGATGTTCTTATGGTAATATGCGTAGGATACCGGCGTGCCGGCAAATTTCTCACCATCTGTAACTTCGGCTAAGAACATCACATGAGTGCCGAGATCGATCTCCTGTTCGATCACCGCAGACAGATAGCCGCAGCAATGCTCCTTGAGCACCGGCAGCGTATTGGATGCCTCACGGTAATCAAAACCGGCAAATTTATCGGTATCTCTGCCGGAATGAAATCCGAAACGTTCAAATACCGAAAACGGTGCTGTTTCGGACAGGATATTCAAATTGAAAATGCCGCTTTCCTGCAGCATTAAGCAGGTATAGTTCTGCTTGTTGACCGCGATCGCAATGCGGTTCGGAGAAACCGTCACCTGCATCGCCGTATTGATGATACAGCCGTTTGGTTTGTTTTTACTCTTCGCGGTCAAAACAAACAAACCGTAGGTCAGCTGATTCATGATGGTCATATCCATCATCCATCTCCCCTTTTATGCGCTTTGCGCACCGCTTTTACAGGTATCGCAGATTCCTTCCGCACTTAAATGGTATCCGGTCACCGTCATACCGAGCTCCTTGGAGAGCACCTCCATCATACGCATCTGCGGCATATCGTACAGTCTGCCGCATTCGGTGCAGCGGAAATGATCGTGCTCACAGGTGGTTTTATCATAATGATTCGGCTGCTCCGGAATGGTGATCAAAAGCACTTCGCCGCTTTCTACCATCAATCCCAGATTACGATACACCGTGCCGAGTGCAAGCTTCGGAAGCTGCTGTCTGGCCAGCATAAATATTTCCTCCGCTGTCATATGCTCACTGCTATCCTGAATCACCTGCAGAATAACTCTTCTTTGCTGTGTCATAACATCAACTCCTTTGATCGGATAATATTAGGAATTGTTC
>JBGUUN010000206.1:0-3404 GCA_045133555.1 Oscillospiraceae bacterium | reverse complement strand
ACCTTCATAGTAGATCTGATCGTTTACCAGCGGTTTTAAGACTGCTGCAAGTTTCGGAAGATTATCCTCGGTATGACAACCGTAATGACTGTTTGGCATAAATGCGCTCGGTGCACCGATCCACGCATAGAGGGTATCGAGATAGTTAAAGCAATGGTGCCCTACCTGTACCAGATCCGCTTTCCAAAGTTTCGGATCACGGTTAGCGGCAATGATCGCCTCGGATTCCACGTTGGTATCTCCGAGCATCATTGCGGTCTTACCGTCTATGGTGAGCTTCAATACGGTCGAGGTGCAGTTAAAGTCATTTAAGTTGATCTTGCTTAAATCCTCTGCACGTGCAGCATCGTCATGCGCATACATCACTTCCACCTTCATATCGGACAGCATAAATGCCTGACCGGTATGAAGTTTCAAACGTTTAACATCCGGATAATGCTGCAGAATCAGTGCTTTGTTTTCAAAAGCAGAGATCGAATATCCGCCGCTGCAATGAGAGAAAGACGGATAACCGTGCATTACACGCTCCAGTACGATCTGATCGTGGTGCAAATCGATGAGGTGCATGAAACCGTCCAGATGGTCGTCATGACCGTGCGTACAATACCAGCAGCTGATACGAAGCTTGCCGTCTTCCGGTGTCTCGGTGATCTCAAACAAGAAATTGCGGAATGCTTCAAACGATTCTTTGCCCCACTGCGTAAAGTGGCCGCCGTCCATGATAAACAGGCTGTTATCCGATAAGCGGATCACATAAACCATACCGCAGTTGACCGTGTGACGGGTAACATTATTTTCCGGGTTATAATATAAGCCATACTGGTAGACGGTTGTCTTATTTTCACCTTTCGCTTCATAGCCGAATTCACCCGGCAGCATGGAATCCGGATCCTCTACCACACGCAGCTCACCGCGTTTTGCACCGTAGCTGACATGATAGATCCTGCCTTCGTAAGAAAACGCAAAGAACTTGTCCCAACTCATGCAGTTTTCATACGGTACCTTAATCCCCTGTGCTTTGATCGCAGCCAGATACGCTTCATAATCCGCTTCGGTCACATCGGTGACGATCTGCAGACGGGAATCATCGGTATTATTCCCCTCACGGTCATCCTGCATCATCGGTCCTGCATTGAAATAACCGTCTGCCAATTTACCGCACTGCGGCATAGGGCAGCCCAATAACCATTGCTTATTCATATTCATTTCCTCCTATCATAACCACTTCTTTCGGAACTGTGATTTGAAGTTCCTCCACGGCATTTTTATCGTATTTCACACAAATCGGACCGTACTGTGTCATGATCGAACCTTCGACAAAGTTAAGCCCACGCGGTAAATTCGGATGGATATTGACCACTTTATACCCCGGCTCGATCATTTCGATGCCAAGCATCTTGGTAAAGAGCAATTCCACCACCGCACCGAACATCGGGTGGTCATGCGACTGCACGCCGTTCCAATCCTCCCACAAAGTGGTTGCACCGCAATCCATCATATAGCCGTAAGAATGTTCGAACTTATGCGAGCTGAGCAGCTTGTAAGCGATATCGGCATATCCGTTATCAAACAGTACCTTGGTCAGCACATAAGTTCCGAAAATACCGGTATCATATCCGCCGAGCGCATCGTATTTTTGCGCCATCTGCTCGATCTGCTGCTCGGACAGCAAGCCAAGATCGGCCAAAAAGGCATCCTCGCCCTGCACAAATTCTTTCTTATCGGCATATTTCCGACGCATCGCTTCCAATGAACGGTCATGCTGCGATTCCAGCTCTTCCAGGCGTTCGTTCTTTCCGAGCATAGTTCCGATCTCCATCATCATATCCATGGTAATGATGAAATAATAGGTGTTGACCAGGCACTCCTCCAGCACGATTTTCTCCGGCGTACACCAGTCGCCAAGACACCAGCCATCCTTCTCCTCACGCATGACCAGATCGTTCTCACAGCGGCTGACCATATAATCAAACCATTTGAGCATCTGCGGATATGCCATCATCAAAGTGGCAGCATCGCAAAAACGGTTATGATAATAATACGGCACCATAACGATCGCACCGCCCCATCCGCCGGGACCGCCGCCGCCACCGTAGAACGGCGCGGTATGCTGCACATGACCGCTGTCCGGATCTTGAGAATCCAGAATATCGCAGATCCACTTCTGATAAAAGCGCTTACTGTCGGTCAAAAGCATGGATGCCGGTGCGGTCAACTGACCGTCGCCGGTATAGCCAAGTCTCTCACGGTGCGGACAGTCGGACACGATACCGCTATGCATATTATTGAGCTGCGTGCGCAGATACGCATCATACAGCCAATTCAAGGTCGGATCGCTGCTGTTGAATACCGCATTGACCTTGACATCAGCATGAACGACCACAACCTCAACATCCTGCACATTGCCGCTAATACGCGCATATCGGAAGCCTTTGATCGAAAATTTCGGCTGCAGGGTGCGCTTTTCATGGGTCTGATAGCGATCGGTCTGGATCTGCCCCTCACCGCCTGCAGAGGTATAATCCATCTGTCCGTTTTGATAAAGCTCTTCCGCATAAGTGATCTCAACAGTACCGACACCAACACAACGGATAAAGCCGGTAATATTTTCGCCGGCATCCCAGATGTCAGCCTCGCCATCTTTACCGATCAAGGTCGGTTTGATGATACGGATCACACGGTCCGGCGGGCAGGTCTGATGATATAACTCGGTTTTTGTCTCCGGCGCAGGCTTGACTGCTTTTACCTCGTTTTGTTCACGGGTAAAATCCCAATGTTCGCCGAAATAAACATTATTAAAGGTGATCGTGCTTTCCTTCCAAAGCAGATCTGTATCGGAATCGATCTGATGGTGCACACCTGCTTCATCCGTCCAATCCAGAGTAAAGATCAGCTTCGGCATACCGTACCAAAGATTGCCTTCCACATTACGTTCATGCTGGTTATACCAACCGTTGCCAAGCCACACCTCAAGCAGGTTTTCTCCCGCTTTCAGACGGTCTGTAACGTCGTATATCATATAATAAGTGCAGTAGGTCATCCGATCGGAAAGCGGATACAACAGCTTTTTATCCGCTCTGTGTTCATAGTCCGACCATGCCGGCACCAACAGATCCTCCGACACCTTCTCCCCATTCACATAGGCTTCAAAAAATCCCAAACCGCAGATCGAAAGCTTTGCCTTTTTACATTGTTGCGGCAAAACAATGGAACGGAAAATGATCGGTGCTTCGGAGTCTGTTGTGACCCATTTGGCTTTTTCGGAAATCATAACGTTTCTCCCATACATACTGTTGTCTAAATTCAGATACAACAGTGTTTTTCTTCATTATAGCATATATTTGCCGTGAAAACAATATAACCGTATCAAACTTCGATCTGTGTTTTGGACCAGCCGCAATCTG
>JBGUUN010000205.1:0-2354 GCA_045133555.1 Oscillospiraceae bacterium | reverse complement strand
CCCTCTCCCCATTCGGTTACATTACCATAAATCGTATTTTTTATAGCGATCCTCAAACATCCATTTTAAGACATTCTGGATCTGCTCGTCCCACATATCCCAGCTGTGGCCGCCCGGACCCTCGGAATATACCAGCGGATAGCCGATCGACTCCAGATGCTCTTTGAATCTGACGTTGGAATTGTAAAGCGGATCCTCGGTACCGCACCACTGGAAGATCTCCGGTCTTAAGCCATCCTGCTCCATGCGTAACTTCGCCATATAATACAGATCGTTCTCGGTGCCCATCTGGCTGTCATAATCGCCGAATGCGGTGTAGAAGATGCCCATGCGTTTTCTGGTTCTGTCTGCCTCGGTCGGCTCGAATACGATACCCGAAGATAACGCTGCTACCTTACCGAAGGTCTCCGGACAAGCCAGACCGCATTTGAGTGCACCGAAGCCGCCCATCGAAAGACCTGCCACAAAGGTATCCTCACGCTTTTTGGATAACTGCGGAAAGAAATCGTGGCAGATCTCCGGCAGCTCCTTGGCAATGTAGGTGAAGTATTTGAGACCGTAGGTCATATCGTTGTACCAGCCCAAATGGGTGGTCGGCATGATTACAGCAACGCCGTAATCGTTGGCATAACGCTCGATCGAGGTTCTGCGCTGCCAGATGGTGTGGTCGTCGCTCATACCGTGCAGAAGGTATAAGGTCGGGATCTCATCCGCGATCGGCATTTTGCCTTCCATTCCGATCTGACCGTAGGTACGCTGCGGCAGGATAACATCCATGTTCATGCACATACCCAGTACGTTCGAGAAAAAGTTTACGTGTAACAGTGCCATAATATAAATCCCCCTTTATCTTTTTCGCTCTTCACAAAGGCCAAAACAGCCGCTTTACACCGTCATCGCTGTAAGATGCTGTCTTTCTTTTGCGCGGCGAATTTTATGCATCTTCGATCTCAAACTCCACGCCGGATTCATATGCCGGATCCAGATACTCCGCGATCGCAAGCTCGTACCAGCAGTCGCAAAGCTCGACCTGCTCTGCCGGTGTCATGCTCTCCCATTTCTTACGGCTGCACAGCTTTCTGCTTGCCGCAAACGAATATTCGTACGGGGTCTTGATCCATGCTTTGTCATCGTCTTTGTTCACCTCGCAGATCTTGACACCGTACGGGTCATAGATCTCGATCGGGAGGTTCTTGTCGTAAAATCTCTTGATAAACTGCTGCTGTAAGATCGCAGCAACGTCCGAAATGCAGTTGACCTGCTTGAGTGTTGCCATATTCTCTCCCCTTATGCAAAAAAGGGGTGCTACATAATCTACCTTAATGCAGCAACCCCCTTATCATACGTATTAAACTTTCGGTTTCGGCGGGAATTTCTGCAGCTTCGCACCCAATAAGCAGTCGCGTGCGATCAGCTTCAGCTTCGCATTCTTGCTTACCTTGATCTCTTTGAGCTCGGTGCATTTGAAGAATACCTGACGGTTCACCTTCTCGACCGATGCCGGAATGGAGATCTTCTGTAAGCCGGATAAAGCAAACAGACATTCGGATAACTCGGTCAGCTTGCTGCCGCGGGCAAATCCTACCTTGCTTAAATTCTTGCATTCCAAGAACGCATGGTGATCGATCGCCTCGACCGATGCCGGAACGGTCAGTTTCGCAAGCGAACTGCCTGCAAACGCACCGTCAGCAATATGTTTGAGTTTGCCTTTTGCGGCAAAATCGATCTCTTTTAATTTCGTACATTTTGCAAATGCCTGACGGCCGATCTCCTCGACGGATTCCGGAATCGAGATGCGCTCGATTGCAGTCTCCGCAAATGCTCTTGCGTGGATCTCTTTGAGCTGGCAGTCGGAAGCAAAACGTACATCCTTGAGTAAGTGGCAGCCAAGGAATGCGTTGGCACAGATCAGCTGCAGCTTCTGCGGAATGGTGATCTTGGTGATCGCGGTACCTGCAAATACACCGTCTGCAAATGCCTGCAGTGCGCTGCTCGGCCAGATGTAGACCTCTTTTAAGTCTTTACACTCTAAGAATGCCTGCGGGCCAACATGGGATAAAGCGCTCGGCAGAGAGACCTTCACAAGACCGGAGCCCGCAAATGCACCCATTGCGATATCGCTAAGTGCGGAGTTTACCGGGAAATTGATCTCTTTCAAACGCTTGCAGTTCTGGAATGCATGAACGTCGATCATTTTGACCGAAGCCGGGATATCGATCTTCTCGAGTGCGGTGTTCATGAAAGCAATGTTCGCGATCTTCTCTAAAGTAGAACCTTTTTCGAATACAACTTCATATAAGTTACGGCAATCCGCAAATGCAAATTCTGCGATGTATTCTACGTTTGCCGGAATA
>JBGUUN010000204.1:0-9225 GCA_045133555.1 Oscillospiraceae bacterium | reverse complement strand
GCCGGGCTGTGCGGCTTACGGCTTTGATCACTTTGAACCGTATCTGATTTTCGCACCAAAACCTGCCAAAATTTTAACGGTAGACTCAGATTTCTTCCCGATCGAGGGTGCATACGAAGTTTTTAACACCGCAAAGAAAGCATATGCGCTTTACGGAACAGAAGAAAACCTCGAAATCTACGAGGATCATGCCTGCCACGGCTATACCTTGCCGCTTGCAGAAGCCGCCGCAGAATTCTTCTGCCGTATCTTCGGCGTACCGTACAGAGCCGCATATACGCTGAATGTGCTTCCGCTGGAAGAAATTCGGTGTACCGAAACAGGAAATGTTACCGCTGCGTTTGACGATGCAAAGACTTTACCTGATGAAACGGATGCTCTGGCTGAAGCACTTGGCAAGACCCGCCAATCGGAAGATGCGAAACAATGGCTTTTGGATCGCGTCATGTACGAACGCATCCCTTGTCCGACACGTCTGCGTATCTCGGATCATGACACGGAGCTGCGCTGCGGTGATTATGTCGGAAAATCTCTCATGTGGTGGGTACAAAAGAATCTGTCTGCATTCGGTGTTCTGATTTCCCGTATCGCTGATGCAGAAAAAACTTCGGCTGAGATCGTTATCGCGCTGTGGGATCATGGCACCAAAGCAATCCCGGCCCACGAAGAATGGATCAAGGCAACCTGTGCGCAAGGCAAACAGGTATTGGTCGTTGACCTGCCCGGCTGCGGAAATATTGAGCAGGCATTTTTGTGGGGATGGTCCACATATCATGACCGTTACGGAACGATGTATAAGCTGTGCAGCGATCTTCTCTATATGGATGACAGCATGGCTGCTATGCAGACATATCATGTACTCCGAACCATGGATATGGTACGAGAGGACTTACATATAGAGAATATAACTCTGTTTTGCGACGAGCAGGATGGTGTTTACGGTATTATGGCAGGATATCTTGCAAAAACTCCGCGTGAATACGGAGAGAACCTGTTATCCAGCGCCGAAAAACAAATCCTCTCGCAAAGACCGCTCCGATATAACAACACCCTTGCATATGTGATCCCCGGTATGCTTGCGTATTTTGATTATGACGAACTGATGTGATCAAGATGCAGACGAATTCCGTTATTTCACCATGAAAGGCTCAAAATCTCCGCGTCCTATTTCCGGGATGCGGAGATTTTCTTGCTAAAACAACAATAAAGCTCCCGTCCTAAGACGGGAGCTTTATTCATTTACGGATTCTTTTTTACACGGCGGATGGCGACTTTTTTCGCTTTCGGCGGTTTCGGCTCTTGCGCCTCCTCAGTATTTAAGCGAAGCATCGCGGCTGTTGCCAGACGCTCGGCGGTCTTGATGAAATATTCCTGCGAGTTCATGGAATAGTCCTCAGTCGGCTTACGCTGGATATACTTACCGTCGGTGCGCAGACGTCTTGCTTTGACATTATCGGTCAGAATAGCATGCAGCATACCCAAAACACGTTTCTTAAGTGCCGGATCCAAAATCGGAGCAGCGATCTCTACACGGCGCTCGGTATTACGGGTCATCATATCCGCAGAGGAAATAAACAGACGAACATCATCATCGGTGCCGAAGCAATAGATACGGGAGTGTTCCAAGAAACGGCCGACAATGCTGAGAACGGTGATATTCTCGGTATATCCCGGTACACCCGGACGCAGACAGCAGATGCCGCGTACCACCAGGCTTACTTTAACGCCTGCCTGACTTGCCTCAATCAATTTTAAGATCACATCACGGTCGGTCAGGGAATTGCATTTGATCACAATAGCAGCCGGTTTATCGTTTCTGGCTTTTTCGATCTCTTTATCCATTGCGGCGATGATGTTGCTCTTGAGCGAATACGGAGCGATCCACAGGCGCTCATAACTGCCGTTTAAGTTAGTGACCAGCATATTCTTAAAGAATACGTCAGCGTCGTTACCGATCTGCTCATTGGCTGTGATGAGCGAAAGATCGGTATATAACTTGGCGGTCTTTTCGTTATAGTTGCCGGTACCGATCTGTGTGATATAGCGATAGCCATCCTCTTTCTTCATGGTGATCAGGCAGATTTTGGAGTGTACCTTAAATCCGTCAGGTCCGTACAGCACCTTACATCCGGCTTCCTCGAAGCGCTGTGCCCAGTCAATGTTATTCTCCTCGTCAAAACGTGCACGCAGCTCCATCAAAACGGTGACGTCTTTGCCGTTTTCCACTGCACGGATCAGATATTCCGCAAGTTTGGACTGTTTGGCGATACGGTAGAGGGTGATGCGAATCGAAACAACTTCCGGAGATTCGGAGGCTTCTTTGATCAACTGAATAAACGGCTGCATCGATTCAAACGGGTAGGAAAGCAGTACATCCTTTTTGCTGACCTGCTCGATGATACTCTGATTCAGCGAAAGTTCGGCACTCGGCTGCGGTACATGGTCAGCAACCACTAATTCACCGCGCAGATGCGGCGGCAGCTTACTGTCGAGCGAGAAAATATAAGAAAGATCCAGTGATGTCTTACTGGTAAAGATTGCTTCTTTCGGAAGATTGAACTTGGTGCAAAGATATTCGGTGAATGCGTGGCTGATGCGGCTTTGTACTTCCACACGCACCGGAGCAAGTCTTGCACGCTTTTTGATCAGCTTCTTCATATGCTGACGGTAGTCAAAATCCTCATCCGCCAGACCGACATCGGTATTGATATCCGCATTTCGGGTGACACAAAGGACGGTTTTCTCGGTGACTTCATAAATCGAGAAGATCTCCTCACAATATCCTAAAATGATCTCCTCTGCGGTGATATAATGCAGCTGACCTTCCGGCAGTACCACGATACGGCTGATAGAAGCCGGCAGCGGGATAATACCGAACAGTTTGTTTTCTTTTTGCTGCAGCATGACTGCAACATTGATCTGCTTATTATCGATATGTGGGAACAGATGACGGTTATCAATGATCTGCGGAGACAAAAACGGCAGAATATTATTACGGAAGTATTTATCCACGTATTTTCTTGCCGATTCGCTCAAACGCTTAAAGCTGACGTGAACAATATCCAGCTTTTTGAGCTCGGTATTCAGCTCGGAAACAATTTTATCGCGGTAAGCATACAATTTTGCGGTACGTGCATAGATCGCCTGCAGCTGCTGTGCGGCGGTCATGCCGGTTTTATTGTCGAAATACTCCGGGTCATAGAGTTCACAGTCTACCAGACTGCCGACACGGACACGGAAAAACTCATCCAGATTGGTGGTGAAGATGCTGACGAATTTCCAACGCTCGAGCAGGGGAGAAGCAGACCAGCAAGCTTCTTCCAATACACGCTCATTGAATACCAGCCAACTCAGCTCACGGTTTTGCATACATAGCGTATGCGGATCTTCCAAAATACGTTTATGATTTTCGCTTTTGCTTTTTTCATGTGGCATATCTGTGTCACTCCTTTACGTTATTTGATCTGCCGGCGCAGCACTTTGCGGTAAAGATAGCCTTCACGCACACCGCCGACACATATTTTCAAATCTTCCGATTGCACACGTTTTGCGATCGCTTCCAAGATCAACAGTCCCGGCAAGATACTCTGCAAACGTTCCGGTACTGCTTGATATACTCTGCGCAGATACAGCATTTTATCACCGTTCTTTAAGTCTTTTTTGATGTTTTTCAAAACATCGCGGATGATATCAAAGGAAACCGTACCGGCCTCCTCACCGTTTTGCTCATCCGGATACAATTCCGCAGCAAGGCGCAGCGTACTGCGGCAGGTACCGCCGATACCGTAGAGATTCGGATATCTCTTACCGCCCGGGAACACAAAGGATTCCAACGCATCCTCAATATACTTTTTCATCTCTTTGCGCTCATCTAAAGTTGGAATAAAATTCTCACAACAAGCGGAATAAAGCTGCAGAGAGCCGATCGGAATGCTGACCGCATTGACGATCTCGCGATCCTCAAACAGGATCATTTCGGTGCTTCCGCCACCAATATCCACGATCATGCCGCTGCGCTCCGGAATCTCCGCAATAACGCCGGCAAAGTCAAATTCGGCTTCTTCTTCACCTGTGAGAACCTCTAATGTAATACCGGTCATAGCATGAACCATTGCCACGATCGCATCCGTATTGGAAACATTTCGGATGGATGCGGTCGCAAGTACATGATACGTATCAATATTCAAATCAGCGATCAATGTTTTATACCGCTTCAAGACGTTAACCATCTTCAGCACACCCGCTTCGGAAAGCGCCCCCTCCGCGATATAGGAAGCAAGACCGATCATCTCACGTTCATTGAGATAACAATCTACCTTTCCGGTTATTTCATCAACGTGATAGGCGGTGAGTCGGACCGAATTGGAACCGACATCAATAACTGCATAATTCATCGTAAATACCCCATACCGACATCAAAACATGAATCTTTGTGTCAGCACATATCTTTCTGTATAGTACTTTATATTCTACCATAAAACAAATTAAAAATCTACATCTTTAAGAGAATTTTACTAGTATTTGATGCAGGAGTTACTATGAAAATACCAAAAAAACAGTCGTTTTTACGTTCCACCTTCGTGCTTGCGCTCAGCCTGGTCACGGTAAAGATCATCGGTGCTTTTTTTAAGATCCCTTTGATGAATCTGCTCGGTGAGACCGGTATGGGATATTTTTCTGCTGCATACACCGTATTTACCGCTGTATATGCCGTGACCGTTTCCGGACTCAGCAGCGCATTTGCAAAACTGACCGCAGAATACGCAGACGAAAGCATGTATCCCGAATCCATACGTTTAAGAAGAATCACTCTGCCGGTATATGGCTGCATCGGGTTGTTGGGCACTTTGGTGATGCTATTCGGTGCAAATACTTTTGCCGCACGGATACAAAATCCATTATCTGCACCAAGCGTTGCCGCAATCGCTTTTGCGGTATTCTTTTGCTGTCTGATGGCAGTATACCGCGGATACTACGAAGGCATGGGGAACATGACACCAACTGCTGTTTCACAGGTAGTTGAAGCATTCGGGAAGTTGTTTTTTGGGCTTGCCGGTGTATTTTTTGTGCTGTCGGATGCAAAAAAACGCTTTCTGCAAGGCAGACCCATTTTCGGGACGATTGCCAAAAGCATTCAGGAAGCGATCTCGGCGGCAATGCCATATGCATCTGCCGCCGCTTTACTTGGCATCAGTGCCGCATCCTTTTTGGGTTTGATCTATCTGCTGTTATATCGAGCATTAACCGATCATAAATGCCCGACCTATCAAGTTCCATCCAAACCGCTCGGAACACAACTCAAAAAACTGTTTGATGCCGCTGTACCGATCACCGTTTCCACGGTGCTGCTGCAGCTGATTCCTTTGATCGATACGCTGACCGTTATACCGCAGTTAAAGCATTATTATATAGCAAATCCCGACCTTGCTTTCAAGATAGGGACGCTGCTGCAAGCGGGGGAAACACAGGAAAACTTTATGTTTGGCGTCTATGCAGCCTGTGTCACCGTCTACAATCTTATCCCGACTGCTGCTGCGCTGCTATCCAAATCCGTATTACCGCGCATATCGGCACTCAATGCATGTGCAGAACGTCAGACAAGTGCGAATTATATCAAGGCGGTGACGACAGCCGCCTGTTATTTCACAGTACCGGCGGGGCTTGGCATTGCCGGGATCGCTGAAACGATCCTTGCCGTGCTGTATGCAAGACAGCCGTATACCGCTTTATACGGTACGCAATCGCTGATGCTGCTAGGTGTTGCCGCCATATTCTCCGGCATCCTTATGCCGTTTACCGCGGCGCTGCAGGCGGGAAAATCCAAACTGCAGCAGGTATTTGCACAATGTATCGGTGCAGCGGTAAAACTTATTTGCAATCTTTGCCTGATCCAAAGATTCGGTATCGCCGGGGCTTCCATATCCACCGTACTGACCCAATTTGTCATGGCGGTCACGGTAATGGTTGGAGTACGAAAGCAATACGGCAAAATCAAGCTGGCGGGAGTGCTTTGCAAGCTCATTCCTATGAGCCTTCTATCCACTGCCATAGCCGCATGGGCAGGAGAATTTTTAAGGACAATACTGCCTTATCCAACAATGATATTAGCAGGCAGCATTACATTTGCAGCTTTAAGCTACTTAATTACCACGGTTTTGTTTCAGCCAATCGAGAAAAACACGCTAAATATCCTGTCAAACGGAGAAAAATTAAGAAAAGGGCTTGAAAAATTTCGCATAATAAGGTAAAATAGAAATGTACCGTTTACTGGAAAAGGAGATCGGATATGAGCATACAGTTTCCGTGTAAAGAAAGATATACCATAGACGATCTGCTTTTGATCATGCAAATTTTACGCAGCGAAAACGGCTGTCCGTGGGACAGAGCACAGACGCACGATTCTATTCGTATGAACTTCGTGGAAGAAGTTTATGAGGCACTGGAAGCCATCGACCGTAAAGATGCGGTCTTGCTGCAGGAAGAACTTGGCGATGTGCTGCTGCAGGTGATTTTTCATGCAAGGATGGAAGAAGAAGCCGGACGGTTTGATTTTGGCGATGTGGTACATGATGTCTGTCAAAAACTTGTTGTCCGTCATCCGCACATCTTTGGTGAGAAAAAGGCCCATGATGCAAAAGAGGCTTTATCTAACTGGAATGACATCAAACGTCAAACCAAAGGGCAAAAAACCTACACCGAGACACTTACTGCGGTATCCAAATCCTTACCGGGCCTGATGCGTGCCGAAAAGCTTCATTCCCGCAGTAAAAAAGCAGGTCTCGAACCGTTACCGAAAGAAGACCTTCTTTCCTTGATCCGGGCACAAACTGCCGCAATGGAGCATGCATCCGAGCAGGAAATGCAGCATTGTATCGGTAAGCTGTTATTCCATATCACAGCGCTGACACAGCAATACGGTTTTAATGGAGAAGAGCTGCTGGAGCGAGAAAGCGATGCGTATATCCAAAGATTTGCGCATATGGAAGAAACGGTCACCACCCAAGAAAAGCAAATTAAGGATTGCGATCAGAAATGGATCCATGACTTAATCATAGACGAAAAAATCTTTGATTCGTCCACAATTCATTGTCAACATACAGGAGGAAAAAACAATGACGAAATCTGAGTTAGCTGCATTATACGCAGCAAAAGCCGGCACCAGCAAAAAAGATGCTGAGCAGGTAGTATCCACCATTTTTGAGCTGGTTTCCGAGACCTTAGCTTCCGGCGAGAAAGTACAGCTGGTTGGCTTTGGCACCTTCGAAGTCAGAGAGCGTGCTGCAAGAGTCGGTAAAAACCCGAGAGACGGTCAGCCGTTGGATATCCCGGCATCCAAGAGCCCGGTATTCAAACCGGGTAAAGCATTAAAAGATGCTGTAAACAAATAATTCACCCTTTGAATACCGACCTCTTGGGGTCGGTATTCGTTCATTATGAAAGGATCTTTATGAGACTGGACAAATATCTGAAAACCGCACGTTTGATCAAACGCAGAACCATCGCAAACGAAGCGTGCGATGCGGGTAAGATCACCGTTAACGGTTTGGTGGCAAAAGCTTCCTATCAGGTCAAGATCGATGATGTGATCGCGATCACCCTCGGTGCAAAAACCATCACCGTTAAGGTTACCAATATCAACGAATACGCAAACAAAGAGACTGCTGCGGATTGCTATATCGTGATCTGATTGTAAGTATGTTTCCTCTCTCTGTTGTCATATAATGTAGTGTGCACAACCACAGAGAGAGGAGTTTTTTTATGCAGCCGAAAGAAAGCAACCATACCGAAAGCACCATAACCTTACAAAACCGCAAGGTCCTGCAGCTCAGTGGGGTAGAGGATGTGATCTCTTACCACGAAGGGGAAGTACTGATCAAAACAGTTCTTGGGATTTTACGGATCATCGGAGAACAGATGCAGATCGATGATCTGTCGGTTATGGAGCATCGATGCCATATCATCGGACAGATCGACGGAATGATCTACGAGAAAAGCGTAACCGAGCAAAAGCTTGGCTTTTGGAGCCGGTTGATCCGATAAAGTTATTTTTGCATAAACTCTTGATTATTTCGACTTGATGATATATAATAGAAATATAGGTGTGCCGTTTTATCGGCACTTCGCGCAATGGTTTATATACGAAAGGTTGTTATCAATGAAATCGACCACTAAAAAAGGAAAAATCTCTATTAAAAAGCTGATTGCGATCGTAGCCATCGCGATCTTCCTGTTATATATTTTGGTATCGGTTATTACCATTCAGGTAGACATCAACAAACAAAAATCCGAACTTGCAGCGCTGTATGCACAGCTTGAGAATCAGCAGATCTTAAACAGTGAACTTGCCGATATGATCGACGCAGGCGAAGTTGAGGATTATCTGATCCGCATCGCAAGAGAAAAATACGGCTACGTTTTCCCGGATGAAGAAGTCTATATCGATATCTCCGGTAAATAATCATTCCATTAGTAAAAGGAGCAGCTTATATGCAAATCGAAGTCGGCAAAATTGTGGATGGCGTTGTGACCGGAATCACAAAATTCGGTGCATTTGTGGACATTGGAAACGGTAATACAGGATTGGTACATATCTCCGAGATATCCGATCGCTATGTTAATGCGGTTTCGGAGCACCTACAAAACGGTCAGCAGGTCAAGGTAAAAATCTTAGGAACCGCTGAAAACGGCAAATTGAATCTTTCGATTCGCCGTGCCGTCGAAAACAACACAAACCGTGAACGAACTTCCAATCCATCGCGTCGCAGTACTGCAAACGAATCTGCCGGCAACTTCGAGGATATGCTTTCCAAGTTCATGCATTCCAGCGACGAAAAGTTAAGCGGTATGCGTAAGCAGCCGTCCAATCGCCGTGGTGTATATCAGAAAAAAGGCGGATACGACAAATAAAACAAACCCGAATGTCAATACATTCGGGTTCTTTTATATTTAGATGTATCGTACCGAAATGCAAATAAATGCCTTATAATATGACATTTATTTGCATTTTAAACAACAATATTATTCTTGGTCTTCTAAAACGCTTTCGGATGTCTGATTTTCAGACATTTTCTTGCTTTTTGGAACAGATTCGCGCTTTCTGCGCTGAAGTGAAGCGGTAGGAGAACTCTGCAATGCATTTTCCACCTGACTGTTCGCTACATGGGTGTAGATCTCGGTGGTCGCCAGATTGCTGTGGCCAAGAATCTCCTGCAAAATGCGGATATC
>JBGUUN010000203.1:0-2981 GCA_045133555.1 Oscillospiraceae bacterium | reverse complement strand
GTACGGTATGTGCTATGATTAAAACAGAGAGGATGTGAATCTATGCAAGGAACGGTGTTTAATATTCAACGCTACTGTGTCAATGACGGTCCGGGTATCCGTACCACCGTATTCTTAAAAGGCTGTCCGCTGCGCTGCATCTGGTGTCATAATCCGGAGTCGCATCTGACAAAGACAGAGCTGTTTTATGACCCTAAAAAATGTATCGGCTGTGCGGCTTGTGCTGAAGTTTGTCATAACGGCTGCCATAGTATTGAAAACGGAATGCATCGATTCGACCGTACGAATTGTACCGTTTGCGGCAGCTGTGCCGCAGAGTGTTATCCGGGTGCATTGGAACTTGCAGGAAAGTTGATGTCGGTTGAGGAGATCATTGCACAGGTCGTGCGCGATAAAAGCTTTTATGAAAATTCCGGCGGCGGTATGACCGTTTCCGGTGGTGAGCCGATGGCACAGGCGGAATTTACTGTCGCATTACTTGCCGCAGCAAAGGAGCAGGGGATTCCTACTGCAATGGAAACCTGCGGTTATGCCGATGAACAGGTAATGAGAAAAGCTGCCGAAGTGACGGATTTGTTTTTGTTCGATTATAAGGTCACCGATCCGGATGACCATAAGAAATATACCGGTGTATCCAATGAGAAGATTCTTTCGAATCTGCGGATGCTGAATGCAATGGGGAAAGAAATCGTGCTGCGCTGCCCGATCATACCGGGCTGCAATGATACTACGGCACATTTTGACGGTATTGCGGCGATGGCGAATGAACTCAAAAATGTCACCGCAATCGATATTGAGCCATATCATCCGCTGGGCAGCAATAAAGCGGATCTGCTCGGCAAAGTGTATTTATGTAAAGATATTACCTTCCCTGCGGAGGAAACCGTACAGGAATGGATCACTTATATTGCAGATAAAACCAAAACCGCGGTTCGCCGCGGATAAGGGGGAAATATATGAAACAAAGTTATCGTGAAAGGATCGACATGCTTCGTGCAGAGGCGCTGCAGCCGAAGATCGAGCTGGGGCACGCTTACATTGCCTGCTATGATGTGTACCGTGCAAAGCAGGATGAGATCAAAGACCCGTATGAACTGTTTTCGCTTGGATACCGTGCGGCATTCGATGCGATGAATGCGGTGATCGATGACGGTGAATTGATCGTCGGTAAAGCACGCACTCCTTTTTTGGATGGAGAAGAAGAACGGTTTAATACCGAATATAAAGAGATCCGCGAACAGTTAGAGGTTTACCGTGGTCAGTCGTCGCATATGACAGTAGATTATGAACTGCTGCTTGCCAAAGGTCTGGACGGTGTAAAAGCGTATATTGAGGAAAAGATCGCGGTTTGTGCGGATGAGGAAACCGTCAAATGGTATCGCTGCTGTCAAAGTTGTCTGGATACCGTATCTGCATTTTCCGATCGGTATGCAGCACTCGCTTTGCAGCAGGCAGAAATCTGCACCGATGCAAAGCGTAAGGCAGAACTGCTTGAAATCGCACGCATCTGCGCAAAAGTTCCGCGCCAACCGGCAGAGAGCTTTTATGAAGCGGTGCAGTCGGTGGCATTTTTTACCCATTGTTTGACCTTTACACCGCACCGTGCAATGTCGGTAGAGCAGTATCAGCTCGGTCATCCGGATCGCTATCTGTATCCGTATTATGAGGCGGATATCAAAGCCGGAAAGATCGACCGAGATGATGCACAGCTGCTGCTTGATTGTCTTGCAATCCAGATCAACAACCGCGTGTGCAGCGGACTTTCCTCCGGTTATATGGTCGGCGGCAGAGATGAGGAAGGAAATATCGTTGCAAACGATCTGACCGAGATGGGAATGCAGGTCATTGACGATATTCGACTGGTATATCCGTCGGTTGGTCTTTGTATGTCCAAGGATACGCCGAGATACCTGCTGCAGAAGGCATGTGAGATCTTGTCGCACGGCAGATCCCATCCGGCGATTTTTAATGATGACGTTATCACCAAAGGCCTGCAGTCATACGGTGTGTCGGAGCGCGAATCGCATTCGTATATCCACAGTACCTGCGTTGAGATCACACCGGTCGCTGCATCCAATGTTTGGGTAGCAAGCCCATATACTAATATGCCGCAGCTCTTACTCGATCTGCTCGACCGGGAGTATGAGAGTATGGATGCACTGATGGAGCGCTATTATCAAAATCTGGCGGCACATATCAAGAAAAACTTTGAATATGAAGAAGAAAGCCGTTATCTGCGGAAAAAGACCATGCATCCGCTGTTATCCTGCTTTGTATGCAGCTGTCTGGACCGCGGGCTTGACATCGAGCGCGGCGGTGCTGCCTATAACTGGATCATGCCGAGCTTTGTCGGTGTGGGTAATCTGACCGATTCGCTGTATGTGATCCAAAAGCTGATCTTTGAGCAGAAGGTACTGACCTTTGCATCGCTCAAGGAACTGCTTGAGAATAACTTTGAAGGCAACGAAAGAATGCGTCAGCGTATCTTAAACGGTGTAGATAAATACGGCAACGATGTTGCGGATATTGACCGCTATTATAAAGAAGTGACGCAGTTTATTATTGCGGAGTGTAAAAAGCACCGCTCGCATCTGCCAAACGGCAATCTGATCCCAAGCGTATTTTGCTGGATCATGCATGAGGTATTCGGCCGTGAGACCGGTGCTACCCCGGACGGCAGATTGGCAGGTTTCCCGCTTGGCGACGGCTCCGGTCCGTGTCAAGGCAGAGAGCATAACGGACCGACCGCATCCATCCTTTCAAGTACCAGCTGGGAACAGCATGAGCTGATCGGCGGTGTCGCGGTCAACATGAAGTTTGCCAAAAAGACCTTTACCGCAGAATCGTGCCAAAAGGCGGTCTCGCTGATCGAAACCTTTCTGCAGCGCGGCGGATTTGAATTCCAGGTCAATATCATCGACCGTGAAACGCTGCTTGATGCACAGAAGCATCCGGAGCAGTACGCCGATCTTGTTGTACGT
>JBGUUN010000202.1:0-1718 GCA_045133555.1 Oscillospiraceae bacterium | reverse complement strand
TACACTTTATACTTTACTACTACTCCCTTACCAGCTTGATCACGCACTCGCAATGGCCGGTGCGCGGGAATAAGTCCACCGGAGTGTACTCCTTGAGCGTATAGCCGTGTCCGCATAAGAACTTACAGTCACGCGCCGCAGTGGACGGGTTGCAGGATACCATAACGATACGCGCCGGCGCCATCTCGGTCACCGCCAATAAACCTTCCTCGTCACAGCCTTTTCTCGGCGGGTCCAATACCACCACATCCGGGGTTAAGCCCTGCTCCTTGAGTTTCTTCGCCATACCGCTTGCATCGTCACAGATAAACTGGGCTTCGATTCCGTTTAACTTCGCATTGACCTTCGCATCCTCGATCGCCTGCGGTACCACCTCGACACCGATCAAACGCTTCACACCGTACTTCTTCGCCATCGATAAGCCGATGGTGCCGATGCCGCAGTATAAGTCCAGCAGCAGGTTATCTTCAGCTAACTCTGCGTATTCGCCCGCCAGATTGTAAAGACGCTCGGTCTGGTCGTGGTTGACCTGATAGAATGCCAGCGGAGAGATCTGTACCTCAACGCCACATAAGATGTCCTTGATGTAGCCGTTTCCGGATAATACGCTGCAGCCCTCACCCATGATGACATTGGTGTTGCGGTCGTTGCAGGAATAGCAGATTGTTTTGACCTGCGGATAGCGGCTTGCCATCAGATCCAACAGCTTGTTTGCCGCCGGCAGCTTTTTGGTCGTGCCGACCAAGCATAACAGCACCTCGCCGGTCACCTCGCCCTTGCGCAGATAAATATGACGGATGACACCCTTGCGGGTCATCTCATTGTAGGCGGTGACGCGGTTTTTCTCCATCCAGACGATGACCGTATCCGCAATGTCGGTGAATTCCTGCGGCTGGATAAAGCACGGATGGTCACGCAGCGGGATGATACGGTGGCTTCGCTCGGCATAAAAACCGTAGACCAGTCTGCCGTTTTTGTCATAGCCCACCGGATACTGTGCTTTGTTGCGGTATTCGGTCTGACGCAATCCGCCTAAAATCGGCTGCGGCTCGATATCAAAGCCGCCCAGACGCTGCATACAGTCCTTTACCATATCCTGTTTTGCCTTGCACTCCGCCTCATAACTGATATGGCGGTAGCTGCAGCCGCCGCACTGACCGCCGACCGCACAGTCATCGTCGATGCGGTCCTCCGACGGAGTGACCATTAATTCCACGATACCGAATGCATAGGACTTTAACACCTTGACCAAGCGTACCTCGATCACATCACCGACAGCGGTATTCGGTACAAACACCGCAAAATTGCCCTCTAAATGGCCGACACCGGTACCCTCCACCGTCATCGAAGTGATGGTCAGCGGATAGACCTGATTTTTCTGAAACACCGTATTTTTCATATTTTCCCTCACAGCAAAGATTCTTCATAGATCGCACGGATACCGCCGATGAATTTCGGGCGGGTCCTTGCACAGACCAGATTTGCTTCTCCGAGCTTTTTCATCGAAATGCGCACCGGCACAGCAACCTCTTTTAAGTGCATACCGATCAATGTATCACCGATGTCCATGCCGCAGTCTGCCTTGATATGCTCGATCGCGACCGGTTCTTCCATTCTTGCGTAAACACTCGTCGCAAACGAGCCGCCCGCTTTCGGCTGCGGAACTGCATTCACGATCTCATAGCCGTAACGCTCCGCAAGCTCACGCTCAACGATCA
>JBGUUN010000201.1:0-15039 GCA_045133555.1 Oscillospiraceae bacterium | reverse complement strand
AAACGTGCCGGCGGTATCTATACCGTAGAATTTGCAATATGCAGAAAAGAAGCCACCTTCTATGCAGAGAAAGGCGCACAGGTCGGTCTGTTCCAATTCGAACTTATGAGTGGACCGACTCCCAAAATGCAGAAAACGGCATGCGGTAAACCTTTCTTCCATCACGATCACACACAGTTTATCCTTTCGGCTAACGATGTGTATCTTACGATTGATGCACAGGACGGTAAACTGATCACGTATGAAAAAGGCGGTGTCGCTTATCTGAGCGGCGGCATGACCCCTTGCTTTGACAGGCCGTATACCGGTCTGGACTGTGAGGACTATTGGGGCTGGTACAAACAATACGCCAAGATCCGTGATCAGAAACTTACCTTTGAAACACCTTCTGTCTTAAGCGGCGATGACCGTATCCGTATCGAATTCCCGTTCAGTAATCAGAATCAGGCAATGCCGGAGATCTCGGGTGTGATGGTCTATGAATTCTTCGGCGACGGTAACCTCAGCGTCCAAGCGGATTTCTGCTTTGATGACAGCTATCCGGCTATCCCGCGTGTCGGTTTGGAGCTCATTACGCCGGCAGGATTCGAAACACTGCAGTATTTCGGCAGAGGCCCTGTTGAGAACTATCCGGACCGCATTCAGTCCGCACCGCTCGGACTTTATGAATCCACCGTGGAAGCTCAGCACTTTGCGTTCAATCCGCCGTCGGAAAACGGCGGTCATGAGCAGACCCGCATGATTCGCTTATCCGATGCCGACGGACATATCCTGCATATCGATGCAAAACAGGGCATTCATTTTGATATCCACCACAATACCATTGCAGATTATCAAAACGCCAAACATGAACATGAGCTGATCCGCCGTGCGGAAGGTTTCCTGCATCTGGATGCCGCTCACGCACCGATCGGCGGTGACATGGCATGGAGCACCGCAATGCCGGATGCATTTGCATTGCGCGGGGGATCTTATCGTCTGCGATTTGAACTGTATGCGGAGTGACAGCATTATCAGATAAAAGGAGAACACCTATGAAACGTTTATCGATCCTATTATTGTGCGTACTGATGCTGCTTGTCGGCTGTACCAAAAATGTTGAAAACGACTCCACACCGCCGGAAAGCGGTTATAGCCAGATCAGTCAAAAACAAGCTAAAAAAATGATGGAAGACACCTCCGGCATACTCATTCTGGATGTCAGAGAGATGAGTCAGTTTTTACAGAATCATATCTCCGGCGCAGTTTTACTGCCGGAAAATGGTATCACCGAACAAAGTGCTAAGACCGTTATTCCAAATTCGGACAGCACGATCTTGGTGTACGGTGAATCCGCTGAGCAAAGTAAAGCCGCAGCCGAAATTCTGGTTACACTCGGCTACACCAATGTATATGACTTTGGCAGCATCGAGGACTGGCCGTATTGATTTTTTAACACCCCTTGGAATCGACCAAGGGGTGTTTTGCCGCACTTGTATCTTTAAATTAATTCTGTTATAATGAAAACAACAAATAAAAGAAAGGGGTAACACCTATGGAAAACTTAAAAGAATTAAACCGCCGTATCTTTGTGGATGACGGCAGCGGAGAAGCATGCGGACCGTGCGGCATTTTTGGCGTTGATGCGGAGATGGTCGTGGAAGACGAGGGTAAAACCGTCTATCTTCACGCACAGTGGAACAGCGAGACCAACGACTATATGCTGGAAGCTACCACCCGCAGCATTTATGATATTTATGAAAAAATGCACCACTGCGAAAGCAATGACGAGATCGAAGCTTTGGTTTACCATTGCGATGAGATCGCTGAGCTTGCCGCAAGAGATCCGTTTTTATCCAAGATCGATCACAAGGAGCGCTATTACGATCAGTACATGACCTTGGTCGGTATGATCGGCGATGAGATCGCAAAGCTTGATTTCGAGCCGGATGAGGACGAGGATTACGAGGAAGAAGAATAAGCATAAAGTCTGTACGGCAGTAAAAGTGTGCCGTACAGACTTTCTTTTTTATCGTGTGAATCGGGCAGGCAAGGAGCGATTATATACAATACTTGCGTAAGGAAAATAAAGATGATTTTTGAATATATTCCTGCTTCAAAGGCAGCGAATGTGGTTTAGTACAATAAAATCGTGCCAAATCCCCGGAATTATTCAGCAATTCGACACAACATAAGAGACATTTTTTTATATATTCCTCCTAATATTCGGGAATTCTTAAATTTATATGAAATGCTTGACATCAAAAACCAAAAGTTGTATAATTACTGTATTATCATCTTCAGGCAGGGGAGCCCGGAATGGTGAACCTGTCGTACTGTGTGTTGTGTCATCTGGCTCAAAAAGAAATATAAATTGGAAAGAGGTATATACAAATGAAGAACACAGCGAAGAAAATCATGAAGTCCGTTGCTGCGGCTGCATTGGCTGCATCGATGGCAGTATCCTTAACTGCATGTGCAGGCGGTACTAACTACGCTAAAGACAATACCAAGATCGTAATCGGTGCATCCGGCCCGCTGACCGGTCCTGCTGCTATCTACGGTATCGCAGTTAAAAACTGCGCTGAGATGGCAATCGAAGAGATCAATGCTGCAGGCGGCTTAAACGGTATCGAGTTCGAGCTGAACATGGTTGACGACAAACATGATCCGTCCACCATCGCTAACGCTTACGCTACTCTGTACGAGGGCGGTATGCAGGTATCCTTAGGTACCGTTACCACCAAACCGGGCTTAGAGTTCAAAGCTTACGCAAAAGACGATAACGTTCTGTTCATGACTCCGTCTGCTACCGGCGACGGCATTCCGGAATTCGACAACGGCTTCCAGATGTGCTTTGCTGACTCCGATCAGGGTACTGCTTCTGCTAAGTACTTCAACGAGAACTATGCCGGCAAATCCGTAGGCGTATTCTTCAAAGCAGACGACGACTACTCTAAAGGCATCTATGAGAAATTCAAAGCTTCTTTAGATGCATCCTTCTCCTTAGCTGAAGCTTCCTTCACCGGCGATGCTTCCTCCTTCGACTCCCAGATCGCTCTGTTAAAAGATTGCGATGTCATCTTCATGCCGATCTACTATACTCCGGCTGCTCAGTTCATGACCCAGGGTAAAGATACCGTTAAAGCAGACGCTATCTACTACGGCTGTGACGGTTTAGACGGTATCGATGCTGTTGAAGGCTTCGACATCAACTCCATCACCCAGGAAGTTTCTTACCTGTCTCACTTCAATTCCAATGCTTCCGAAGGTCCGGCAAAAGAATTCATCGACAAATACAACGAGAAATACGATGAAGCTAAAGAGCCGTTAAACCAGTTCGGTGCTGCTGCTTATGACTGCGTTTACGCTCTCTACGAAGCAATGAAAGTTGCTGTAGAGAACGGCAAAACCATCGAAGCTAACATCGCTCCGTCTGAGATGACCGAGATCCTCAAAGAAGTCTTAACCAACGGCTCCTTCGAGTTCAACGGCATCACCGGTAAAACTACCGCTACCGAGAAATCCACCATTTCCTGGTCTGCAGACGGTAAAGTACAGAAAGAAGCAATTGCTTACACCGTAAAGGAAGTTACCAAGTAATTGTATAGAGTCAACACATAACATTCACAGTCAACGCAGAATCAACGCAGACCAAGGGTAACATCCTGATCTGCGTTTATTTGCTTAAAGTACACTTCAAAAATCTTATTGAAATAGGTGCCGGATATGGAATTTGCAACAACCTTAATCAACGGACTCAGCCTTGGCGGTATTTACGCTATGATCGCGCTGGGTTATACGATGGTATACGGTATTGCGAAGATGTTAAACTTCGCACACGGTGATATCATCATGGTCGGCGGCTACACCATCTTATTATTCCTGCCGATCCATCCGATCGCTGCCATCATTGCTTCGGTGATCTTCTGTGTAATTTTAGGTATCACCATCGAAAAAGTGGCATACAAGCCGCTGCGCGGTTCGTCTCCGCTTGCTGTATTGATCACCGCGATCGGTGTCAGCTACATGCTGCAGAGCATCGCACAGATCAGCTTCGGTTCTTCCGCTAAATTCATTACCATTGCAGCAGACTTGGGTAAACTGCAGATTGGTGAGCTCAGTATCACTTATTCTACCATCATTACCTTAGTATGTTCTTTCATCGTTATGGCAATCTTACATCTCTTTGTTAAGAATACCAGAACCGGTCGTGCAATGGTTGCGGTTTCGGAGGATAAAGGTGCAGCTGAACTGATGGGTGTCAACGTTAACTTCATTATTACCATCACCTTTGCAATCGGTTCCGCACTGGCTGCACTGGCCAGCCTTTTCTATCTGATGAAGATCGGTTCTATCACCCCGCAGCTTGGCGCAATGCCGGGTATCAAGGCATTCGTTGCTGCAGTTATCGGCGGTATCGGTTCTATCCCGGGTGCAATGCTCGGCGGTATTCTGCTAGGTATCGTAGAGTGCTTTGCACAGTCTGTTCCGGCAATCTCTCCGTATACCGATGCGATCGAATTTGCAATTCTGATCGTTATTCTGCTTGTGAAACCTTCGGGCTTCCTTGGCAAAAAGAGAAGGGAGAAGGTATAATGAGTAAATTCACCGAGAAATTAAAACAGCTCAAATGGAAATATTATATTAACTATGTTGTCATTGCCGCTGTAACCGTTATTTTTGCTGTTCTTTCTATGACCGGTATGCTGCGTATGTCTACCACCGTTATGCTCGAGCAGCTTGCAATTGCAATCATTCTTGGTATCTCCTTAAGCTTGGTTGTCGGCTTTTTAGGCGAGCTTAGCTTAGGTCATGCAGGCTTTATGTGCGTCGGTGCTTACCTTGGCGGTAAGGTTTCCGCTTTACTGGAAAACGTTTTAGGCAACTCTCTGCCGAACCTCGCAGTTTCTTTGATCGTCGGCGGTATCTGTGCAGGTATCTGCGGTTTCATCATCGGTTTACCGGCACTGCGCTTAAAAGGTGACTATCTTGCGATCGTTACCCTGGCATTCGGCGAGATCGTTCGTACTTTATTCCAGAATACCAGTGAAACAAGCTTCGGTGGTCCGGTCGGTTTAAGAACCCCGCGTTTTGAGAAAACCTACCTGTTCATCATTGCACTCGTTATGGTTCTGCTGACCTTAATGGTCGTACAGAATCTCATTCGAAGCAAACACGGCCGTGCGATCACCGCAATCCGTGATAATGAGATCGCTGCAAAAGCAACCGGCGTTAACGTTACCCGCTATAAACTTACCGGCTTTATCATCTCTGCAATTTTTGCTGGTTTTGCAGGTGTACTTTACAGCTTCAGCCAGAACTCGATCCAGAGCAGTACCTTCGACTACAACTACTCGATCGATATTCTTGTTATCGTCGTTCTTGGCGGTATGGGTAACATCAACGGTACCATTATCTCTGCTGTACTCATCACCTTCTTAAACAACAAACTGCAGTCTGCATTGACCGGCGAGCTGGCAGTATTAAAAGATATTTTCTATTCCCTCATCTTGATCTTGGTTATCATCTACGGTAACGCACCGGGATTAAAAGCATTCCGTGAGAAATACAACCTCAAGAACCTGATCGCTAAGATCATACGCGGTAAACACGATCCGTCCAAGGAACGCGATGACTCCGGCAGATGGGATGTTATCACCACTAAGATCTCGATGGATGAGATCCTGTCCACCGACTTCAACAACAGTAACGATTATATCAAAGGCAACAAAGGAGAGAAATGATGAGCGAGTACATTCTGGAAACAAAACATCTCGGCATCTCCTTTGGTGGTCTGAAGGCTGCACAAGATGTTAACATCAGCATCAAGAAAAATGAAATCTACGGTCTGATCGGCCCGAACGGTGCCGGAAAGACTACCGTATTCAACCTTTTGACCGGCGTATATCAGCCGACCGAAGGTACCTTTTATCTGGCAGGCGAGGAGCTCAAAGGCAATACCCAGGAAACCATCAACCATAAAGGTATTGCAAGAACCTTCCAGAACATCCGTCTGTTCAACAACATGAGCGTTATCCGTAATGTACTGGTAGGCCTTGCCAATCAGCCGGAATTCAAATGCGGCCTGTTTGACAGCTTGTTCCGTCTGCCGCGTCACTTTGACTGCGAAAAGAGAATGCGCGAAAAAGCAAAAGAGCTTTTGGCTATTTTCGGTCTGCTCGAGGAACGCAACAATCTCGCTTGCAATCTGCCGTACGGTAAACAGCGTAAGCTTGAGATTGCCCGTGCTCTTGCAACCAATCCGAAACTGCTGTTACTGGATGAGCCGGCTGCAGGCATGAACCCGCAGGAAACCGCAGAGCTGATGGAAACCATTCGCTTTGTACGCGATCATTTTGATATGACCATCCTGCTCATCGAGCACGATATGAGTTTGGTATCCGGTATTTGTGATAATGTTACGGTCTTAAACTTCGGTACTACCTTAGCACAGGGCGAGGTTGCTGATGTTCTCAACGCACCTGAGGTTATCAAGGCTTATTTAGGAGATTGATTATGGCACTGCTTGAAGTTAAAGATTTATTGGTAAACTACGGTCTGATCCGTGCAATCAAAGGTGTATCCTTTGAAGTAAACGAAGGCGAGATCGTGGCTTTGATCGGTGCAAACGGTGCCGGTAAAACCACCATCATGCACGCAATCAACAGCTTGATCCCAAAAAGCGGCGGTAAAGTCAGCTTTAACGATAATGATATCACCGGCATCCATGCTCACAAACTGGTTTCGATGGGTATGGCTCAGGTTCCGGAAGGCAGACGTATCTTCCAGGAACTGACCGTATATGAAAACCTGGAGCTGGGTTACTACTCTAAAAAAGATAAAGTAAAATTCCGCGAGAAACTGGAGGAGATGTACTCCTATTTCCCGATCTTAAAGGAACGTTCCAACCAGATCGCGGGTACACTTTCCGGCGGTGAGCAGCAGATGCTGGCAATGAGCCGTGCGCTGATGTCTTCTCCGAAATTGCTGTTGTTGGATGAACCGAGCATGGGTTTATCTCCGCTTTATGTTAACACCATTTTTGAAATGATCGAAAAGGTCAACAAAATGGGAACCACTGTTCTGCTGGTAGAGCAGAATGCGAAAAAAGCATTGGCGATTGCCGACCGTGCATATGTTTTGGAAATCGGTAAGATGACCAAGACCGGCACCGGTGCGGAATTACTCGCAGATGACAGTGTAAAACGCGCTTATCTCGGCGGTTAATCAAAGAAAAGTCCCACCCATATTGGGTGGGACTTTTTTGTTAAGCAAGACAGACGATAACCTCCTGAGGTTTCATATCGATTTCGCTTCCTGCAAGCATAAGGTGATGTACCGTACTGTGCTTTGCGTGTAAAGAGACATACCATCATTTCTTTTTCCTATCCATCACCCGATAAGCCCGCTGAAAATCAGCATCCAAATCTGTATAAACGGTGTGCCGACTGCTGTCCGGGCAATGGTTTGCGTTTTTCACCGATCGCAAAATCGGCTTTCTTTACTTTTTTTCAGAAATATGATATACTGGTTGCAAATGGAATAAAAGGAGTTTATTATGTCTGAAAATATGAATATGACAACCGGTAAACCGATGCGTCTGCTGGTTCGCTTTGCTTTACCGCTCATGTTTGCCAATGTGTTCCAACAACTGTATTCCGTAGTGGACACAACCATCGTTGCACGCGGTGTCGGACTGACCGCACTTGCTGCCCTCGGTACGATTGATTGGCTTAACTGGATGATCATCAGCGTTGCACAAGGCTATACACAAGGCTTTTCGGTCCGAATCTCACAATCTTTCGGACGGGGCGACATCGCCGGACTCAAAAAGCTTATGGGACAGTCAGCAAGACTCTCCGCTATCATTGCGTTCGTTGGTCTGGTATTATGTCAATTGCTGCTGCCGCTGTTTTTATTTGTCCTGCGTGTACCGGAGGAACTCACCGGTATGGCATCCACCTATCTTCGTATCATCACTGCGGGATTCCCGGCAGTTGTATTTTTTAACTACTGTTCCTCGGTATTACGCGCGATCGGTAACAGCAAAACACCGTTGATCGCAATGATCATTGCATCTTTGACCAATATTGTCTTAGATATCCTTGCAGTATTCTGGCTCGGTTGGGGAATTGCCGGAGCTGCTGCGGCAACCGTTACCGCACAATGCCTTTCCGGTTTGATCTGTGCAGTCAAGATCAAACACACCAAAGAACTGCATTTTGACCGCTCCGATCTGAAAGCTGACAAGGCATTGTCCAAAGACCTGATCGGATTGGGTACGCCGATTGCACTGAAGAATATCATCGTTGCTGTCGGCGGTATGGTGGTACAGGCTGTCGTCAACGGCTTTGATATGAGCTTTATTGCGGGCTATACCGCTACCAATAAACTGTTTGGTATACTTGAGATTGCTGCGATCTCTTACGGATATGCCATTACAACCTATGTCGGGCAAAATTTCGGTGCCAAACAAAGTGAACGTATTCGAAAGGGTATCCGCAGTGCGATCCTTCTGTCGATCATCACATCCCTCGGTATCGCAGCGATCATGATCATCTTCGGCCGTCAGATCACCATGCTGTTTATCTCCTCGGAAGACATGCAGCTTGTTGCTGCAGCCGGCAACATTGCGTATCGCTATTTATGTGTTTTAAGCTTCTGTCTGCCGCTCCTCTATGTATTATTCGTCTATCTCTCTGCAATCCAGGGATTGGGTGAGGGTGTCATGGCAATGAATGCCGGCGTGATGGAGCTGATCGTGCGTGTGATCGTATCCTTCCTTGTTGCATTGCTCGGCGGTACCGAAGCCATCTATGCCGCAGAAGTCTTGGCATGGGTCGGTTCGACAAGCTATTTGATGTACCATTATTACCGATTATCCAAACACAATTTTAACCATAAGGAGGCTTATCATGGTAAGAGAACTGATGCATGATCCGATGTTTTTGGCAATGCGCTCTGCCGAAGCGACTGCGGATGATCTTTCGATCGGCTCCGATTTAATGGAGACCTTACTGGCTCACAAAGAAGATTGTGTCGGCATGGCAGCAAATATGATCGGTTTCAACAAGCGGATCATTGCCGTTGCGGACGGTAAAAACTATCTGCTGATGTATAATCCCGTGATCTTAAAAGCATCCGATGCGTATGAAACCGAAGAAGGCTGCTTATCCCTGCTCGGAGGTCCGCGTAAGACCCGTCGTTATCGCAGTATCAAGGTGCAATATCAGACGGAAGATATGAAACCGAGAATAAAAACCTTCAAAGATTTTACCGCGCAGATCATTCAGCATGAGATCGATCATTGCGACGGTATCTTGATCTGATAAAGGAGATTGGTATGAAAATTCTGGTATTAAACGGTAGTCCGAAAGGGCAGTACAGTATCACGCTGCAGACGGTCCGATATTTGGAAAAGCTGAATCCGCAGCATGAATTTACCGTTTTGGATGTCGGCATGAGGATCCGCAGCCTTGAAAAAGACTTTTCCAAAGCTAAAGAGGCGATAGAGCGTGCGGATATCCTGCTGTTCTCGTATCCTGTCTATACGTTTATCGCACCGTATCAGCTGCATCGATTTATCGAACTGCTAAAAGAACAGCAGCTTGATCTTTCGGGAAAATATGCCACCCAGATCACCACATCAAAGCATTTCTACGATGTCACCGCACACCGTTACATCAAAGATAACTGCGAAGATATGGGCTTAAAATATATCCACGGACTTTCTGCGGATATGGATGACTTGCTGACCCAAACAGGCCAAAAACAGGCAGTTGCCTTCTTCGATTATCTGATCGACTGCGTTGAAAACAACCGATATGAACCAAAATCCTTTCCGGATATTGCATATACCGCAAAACAGGTAACGGTCCCGCAAGCTGTCGCCAAGCAAAAAGGCAAGGTGAAACTCGTCACCAACTGCACGGCAGAGGATCAGCAGCTTTCCGATATGATCGCACGTTTTAAGGCGGTGCTGCCGTATGAGATCGATATTTTCAACTTAAACGACTTTGCTTTCTCCGGCGGATGTCTCGGATGCTTCCGCTGTGCAGTCAGCGGTAAATGTGTACATAAGGACGGTTTTGACGACTGTCTGCGCAATGAGATACAGACCGCAGATGCGATCGTCTATGCATTTACGGTCAAAGATCATTCTATGGGCGCCTCGTTTAAGATGTACGATGACCGTCAGTTTTGCAACGGACACCGCACAGTGACCATGGGGATGCCGATCGGATATCTGGTAAGCGGTAATTATACCGCCGAACAGAATCTGCAGACCATCATCGAAGGCCGTGCACAGGTCGGTTCCAATTTCCTCGCCGGCATTGCAACCGACGAGACCGACCCGAATGCAGCCATTGACCGCGTTGCGGCAAATCTCGACTACGCACTGCAAAATCGCTATGTTCCGCCGCAGAATTTTTACGGCATCGGCGGCATGAAGATCTTCCGCGATCTGATCTGGCAGATGCAGGGTATGATGCGTGCGGACCACAAGTTCTATAAGAAGCATAAGCAATACGATTTCCCGCAGAAGAAATTCGGACGTATGCTGCTTATGTACGCTGTCGGTGCACTGCTTGCAAATCCGAAAATCGTCAAAAAAATGGGCAACAAGATGAATGAAGGCATGTTGATGCCGTATCAGAAGCTGTTTGAGAAAATGGACAAGGCAAAATAACCTATCCCGGAGGAATGCTTTTCTCCGGGATTTTCATTAAAACGATTGCAAAACTTCTCCGGAAGTGATATAATATTAAAAAATCGTAAATTGCGAGGTGTACTATGAAATTTTACTGCCAGCTTGATTATGAACACATTCCGTATCCGTCTCCGTCCAGCCCGAACGGCAATATTGCCGATAACGGATGCGGCGTTTGTGCAGCTTCCATGATCGTTGAATCGCTCACCGGCAAGGATTTTCCGCCGGAAGTTGGTGCTGTCATGGCAAAACAGTGCGGTGCAAGAGAAGGCTTCGGCACCGATATGGAGATCTATGCTCCGGTATTCACCAAAGAATTCGGTCTGTACTCGATCGAGACCAAAGACCCGAAACAGGCATTGGAATTCTTAGAAGCAAAAAAGGGTATGGTCATTGCAAATACCGTCGGTGACCGTGAAGATTGGATCGGCGTTTTCTCGGATTCAAGACATTACATCACCCTCTGCGGTGCAGAAAACGGTGTTGTTGCGGTATGGGATCCGATGTACCGTCCGGGCAGATACGATAAACCGGGTCGTGTGGAAAAAGTACGCATGGACGGATTTACCGCATACGCTGACTTCTCGGTTGTTGAAAACGACTGCGTCGGCAGAAACTATTTCCTGATCGGAAAAGCGGAATAATGCGATCGCCGCATGTAACCACCGCAAATCAAAGGAGAAGGGCAATGGATTCGAAAAAAAAGAATCTGAATATCCGCAACCGCAAAATCGTTGATTTTCTGATTACCGGTGGAATCCTTGCACTCTGTTTTGTACTTAGTCTTGTCGTAGAGCGAATTTTCAAGACCGAATCGCTGATCCCGTGCATCTTTATTCTTGGGTCATTTCTGACCTCGGTCATCACCGACGGATATATTTATGCCGGTATTTCCGTACTGTTCGGCGTATTGCTGGTCAACTATGCGTTTGCCTTCCCGCAATTCGGCTTTAACTTTACCATTCAGGAAAACCTTGTTTCCGCTATCATTATGGCGATCGTTGCAACCGTCACCTGTACGTTGACCACCAAAATCAAACACCAGGAGGCGCTGAAAGCGGAAGGTGAGAAGGAACGTATGCGTGCAAACTTGCTCAGAGCGGTTTCGCATGACTTAAGAACACCGCTTACCACCATTTACGGTTCGAGTTCAGCTATTTTAGAGAACTTTCATGACTTTACCGAAGATCAGAAGATCAAAATGCTCAGCGGTATCAGTCAGGATGCGCAATGGCTGATTCGCATGGTAGAAAATCTGCTTTCCATCACCAAGCTTGACAGCGGTAATGTCAAACTTATTAAAACCGAAACCGCTCTGGATGAGCTGATCGATTCCGTACTGGTGAAATTTGCAAAACGCTATCCCAATCAAGAAGTTGAGGTAGACTTGCCGGATGAGATGATCTTGATTCCGATGGATGCTCTGCTCATTGAGCAGGTACTTGTCAATCTGTTGGAAAATGCGGTGCAGCACGCCGTTGGTATGACCGAACTGGAATTGAAAGTATTTTCCATTTCACAGAAGGTGATTTTTGAAATCAGAGATAACGGCTGCGGTATCGAGGAAGAACGGTTAAAACATCTTTTTACCGGTTTTTTTGAACCGAGTTCGACGCCTTCTGATGGAAAAGTCGGCAATGCCGGTATCGGTCTGGCAGTATGCGCTTCCATCATTAGAGCACACAACGGCGAAATCAAAGCGGAAAATCTGAAACACGGCGGAAGCATCTTCCGCTTCACATTGGATAGGGGAGATGCCGAAGATGAATAATAAGTATACCATTTTGACAGTAGAAGACGATGAGCATATCAATACGCTTATAACGGCTTTGCTGGAAACGAACGGATACAAAGTTATCCATGCCTGCGACTGTAAAACCGGGCTTTTGCTGTATCGATCCCATCGCCCCGATCTTTTGATACTGGATTTAGGATTGCCGGATGCTGACGGTACACATCTTTTGACCTCAGTACGGCAAGATGCGTTAACACCGATCATTGTGCTGTCGGCCAGAACGGATGAAGACGATAAAGTGCAGGCACTTGATCTCGGTGCCAACGATTACGTCACCAAACCGTTCGGATCCGCAGAACTGCTTGCAAGAGTTCGCTCCGTACTGCGTGTATCCCGTCACAGCTCCGATGTCGGAAAACTTCCGGGCGGAAAATTCCGTTCCGGCGGTCTTGAAATTGATTACGATGCCAGACGTGTCATCGTTGACGGCCAAGAAGTGAAGCTGACGCAGATCGAATATAATATCATCGCTCTGCTTTCGGAGCATGCGGGAAAGGTTATGACCTACGCTTCTATCATCAAATCCGTTTGGGGATACGACGATTACGGCAGCACCAAGAAGCTGCAGGTAAATATGGCGAACATCCGCAAAAAATTCGGTGCCAAACCGGGTAAAGCAAGTTATATCATTAACGAGCTTGGTGTCGGTTACCGTATGTGCGAACAAAACGATTGATTTGATCTAAATTTTACGCACTTGATTTAGATTTGATCTTTGTCAGCGCATTGTCACAAATTGTATTCTGTTTTCACCTGATATCTTGAATACCGAAGCAGCGGTTCTTTACCGTATCTTTACCGCTGTTATGGTATAATCAAATCAAAGCGAGATTTGTCAAAACGCTTTGAAAAAACAAATATGAGGTGAATTTATGACTATTTTTGACGCGCTGACGATGATCGGCGGCCTGTGTCTGTTTATCTTCGGTATGAACGTCATGGGCGATTCTCTTGAGCGCAGAGCAGGCGGCGGATTACGTGTGCTGCTCGGCAGACTGACCCAGAATAAAGCTGCCGGATTCTTAACCGGCTTGGGCGTAACTTCCGTTATCCAGAGTTCTTCTGCCACTACCGTTATGGTCGTCGGCTTTGTTAACTCCGGCATGATGACCTTAAAACAGGCTATCAATGTAATTATGGGTGCAAATGTCGGTACGACCGTTACCGCTTGGATCCTTTCTTTGGGCGGAATCAGCGGTGACAATCTGATCGTTCAGCTGCTCAAACCGATGTCCTTTACCCCGGTACTTGCTTTGATCGGTATCATAATGAATATGTTTGCGAAAAACTCCAAAACAAAAGACACCGGTAATATCCTGCTCGGTTTTGCAACGTTAATGTTCGGCATGGATATCATGTCCAACTCCGTTTCCGGTTTGGCGGATGTACCGCAGTTCCAGCAGATGTTCATCATGTTTAAAAATCCGATTTTAGGCGTTCTGGTCGGTGCGGTTTTAACCGGTATCATCCAGTCCAGTTCCGCATCTGTCGGTATTTTACAGGCTCTTTCGGTAACCGGTCAGGTTTCCTTCGGTGCTGCTATTCCGATTATTATGGGTCAGAACATCGGTACCTGTGTGACCGCGCTGCTGTCCTCGATCGGTACCAACAAAAATGCAAAACGCGCTGCGATTTTACATTTGTCTTTCAATGTGATCGGTACCATTATCTGGCTGACCGTATTCAGCATCGTATCCGCTGTGTTTGAACCGGCATTCTTAAACGATGCGGCAAACCATGCAGGTATCGCTGTTGCTCATTCCGCTTTTAATATTGCTTGTACCATAATCCTGCTGCCGTGTGCCGGCTTACTGGAGAAACTGGTTATCAAACTGGTTCCGGATCACAACAAAAAAGAAGTTGTATCCGAACTCGACGAGCGTTTACTGGCAACTCCTTTCATGGCATTGGAGCGCAGCCGCAACGTAACCGCTACCATGGCTGAGCTTTCTGTCAATGCAATGCAGGAAAGCCTTGGTATGTTCGGAAATTATAACGCTAAGAAAGCGAATGAAATCCGTGAAAACGAAGATAAAGCAGACCATTATGAGGATATCTTGGGTACTTATCTGGTAAAACTCAGCGGTCATCAGATTTCCGACAGCGATAATACCGAAGCTGCCAAACTGTTAAAAGTCATCGGTGACTTCGAACGTATTTCCGACCACAGTGTAAATCTGATTGAGTCGATCGAAGAGCTGAAAGAAAAAGACATGCAGTTCACCGATACAGGTAAACGCGAGATGAAAACGATGATGATGGCTGTAAGTGAGATTTTAGAGCTCGCATACCAGGCATTCTTACACAACGATCTTCGTGCGGCAACTCAGGTTGAACCGCTTGAAGAGGTAATTGACGAACTCAAAACTGCCTTAAAGCACAATCATATTATCCGTCTGCAAAAAGGGGAATGTTCCATTGAGGCAGGCTTTATCTGGGCCGATTTCATCAACACGCTGGAACGCACCTCCGATCATTGCTCTAATATTGCCGTATGTGTCATCGATTCTGCTGAAAATGACATGAATATGCATGAATCCATGCGTGCAAT
>JBGUUN010000200.1:0-10147 GCA_045133555.1 Oscillospiraceae bacterium | reverse complement strand
ACACAGTCAACGTCCATCTCAAATTCGCTGTTTTCTGCAACGATCGGTCTTCTTCTGCCGGAAGCATCCGGCTCGCCGAGTTCCATTTTCACGCATTTCATCTTCGCTACGCAGCCGTAATTCGGATCACGCGGGTCGGTGACATCGGATGCGATCAGCTCGACCGGATTGGTGAGGGTCTTGAAGATGATTCCCTCTTCCTCTGCGTGCTCAACTTCTTCCTTACGTGCCGGGAGTTCTTCCATGCCACGGCGATATACGATGTATACATTCTCCGCACCCAGACGTTTTGCGGTTCTTGCTGCGTCCATAGCAACGTTGCCGCCGCCGACGATCGCAACATTTTTACTCTGTTTGATCGGGGTCGCAGCGTCCGGCAGATATGCTTTCATCAGGTTGGAACGGGTCAGGAATTCATTTGCGGAGAACACACCTTTTAAGTTTTCGCCCGGGATGTTCATAAAGCGCGGTAAACCTGCACCGGTACCGATGAATACCGCCTCAAAGCCATACTCCTCTTTGAGCTCATCGATGGAAAGGATTCGGCCGATGACCATATTGGTCTCGACTTTTACACCAAGGGCTTTTAAGTTATCGACTTCTTTGCGGACGATGGATTTCGGCAGACGGAATTCCGGGATACCGTATACCAATACACCGCCTGCCAAGTGCAGTGCTTCAAACACGGTGACATCATAGCCGAGTTTTGCCAGGTCGCCTGCGCAGGTCAAACCGGACGGGCCGGAGCCGACAACAGCAACCTTATGACCGTTAGAGACCGGTTTCTTCGGTGCTGCGGTCACATGTTCATTATGCCAGTCCGCAACAAAGCGCTCCAAACGGCCGATCGCAACCGGCTCACCTTTGATGCCGCGGCTGCATTTTCCTTCGCACTGGCTTTCCTGCGGACATACACGGCCGCAGACTGCCGGAAGGGAGCTGGACAGATTGATGACGCGGTATGCTTTTTCAAATTCGCCTTTGGCAACATAGGAGATGAAACGCGGGATATCGATATTGACCGGACAGCCGGAAATACACGGTTTCTGGCGGCAATTAATGCAGCGTTTTGCTTCATCGATCGCCATCTCTTCGGTATAACCTAAGGTTACTTCCTTAAAGTTTTTATTACGGACATCCGGATCCTGAGAAGGCATCGGATTTTTGGTTAAGCTCATGTTATATTTGAACATGCTCATCAAACCTCCTTTTTAAAGAGATTGCAGGTGTCTTCTCTGCGTTTTGCTTCGAAGTCGGCATAGGATCTTGCACGGCTCATAGCTTCGTCAAAATCTACCAGATGACCGTCGAAATCCGGACCGTCAACGCAGGCAAATTTCATCTGACCGCCTACGGTCAAACGGCATCCGCCGCACATACCGGTACCGTCTACCATGATCGGGTTCATGCTGACGGTGGTTTTCTGTTCATACGGTTTGGTTGCGAGGCACACGAATTTCATCATGATCAGCGGACCGATGGTGATGACCTCATCGAATCGTTCGCCTGCTTCCAGCATCTGATTCAGCGGAATGCAGACATTGCCCTTTTCGCCGTAGCTGCCGTCGTCGGTCATCATATAAAAACGGGAGGAACAAGCCTTGAACTCGTCTTCCAGGATCACAAGATCCTTATTGCGGAAGCCGATGATGGAGGTGACTTGTGCCCCTTCTTCATGCAGTTTCTGTGCGATCGGAAGTGCGATGGCGCAGCCGACACCGCCGCCGATGACGCATACCTTCTTTAAGCCTTCGGTATGGGTCGGGGTGCCCAGCGGACCGACAAAGTCCTGCAGGCAGTCGCCCTCATTCATGTGATTTAATTTCTCGGTAGTCGCACCAACGATCTGGAAGATGATGGTGACGGTACCTTTTTCTCTGTCATATCCGGCGATGGTCAGCGGAATACGCTCGCCGTTTTCATCGGTACGCAGAATGATAAACTGGCCCGGCTGTGCTTTTTTAGCAATCAGCGGTGCATCGATCTCCAGCAGGGTAACGGTCGGATTCAATGCCTGTTTGCGTACAATTTGATACATAATATTTCACTCCTATCCATAGACGGTTTGAGTTTATCGGTGTAATTTAAAACACTATTATTGTATCATGCATTGCAAGAAAATGCAACAGTAATTTATGAACTGACCTGCAAAATGCAAAAATCCGGACACCCTTTTGGGGTGTCCGGATGGATTTCGGTATATTATACCGGATGAACCTGAGATTCTTTGTTGCCGTGCTCTAAGTCAACGCCATGTTTTGCAGCATTACGTTTCTCGAAGAATTTCGGAGCAACTTTCGGGAACTGAGCGTAGGTCAGTACGTCCTCGTCCTGTTCGATCCACTGAGCACACTCTTTCTTGAGGGTCTCTAATTCCGGAGCGATCAGGTCAGCCGGACGGCACTCGATCGGAGTCTCATCGCCGATGATTTTTTTGCGGAATTCCGGATCGATCTCGATCGGGGTCTTACCGTATTCGCCTTTAACCATAGCTTTGAACTCATTGGTAACTTTCTTATAACGCTCGCCGTAGAGAACGTTCATAACAGCCTGAGAACCAACGATCTGAGAAGACGGGGTTACCAGCGGCGGCATACCTGCATCCTGACGAACGCGCGGAACTTCGTCCAGTACTGCATCCAGCTGATCTTCTTTGCCCATCTGTTTTAACTGAGACAGCAGGTTGGAGAGCATACCGCCCGGAACCTGAGCCAGCAGTGCTTTCGGGTCAACAGCCAGCATGGTCTGATCGATGAGGCCGGACTCGATGTATTTCTTACGCAGATCCATGAAGTGCGGTCTGATCTCGGACAGTGCTTTTAAGTCTAAACCGGTATCATACTCGGTGCCCTGCAGTGCAGCTACGATAGACTCGGTCGGAGCATGGGAGGTACCTAATGCGAGCGGGCTTAATGCGGTATCAACAGCATCAACGCCTGCTTCAACTGCTTTTAAGATACACATGGATGCTAAACCGGAGGTGTAGTGGGTGTGCAGCTGAACCGGGATCTTAACGGTCTCTTTGATCGCTTTGATCAGTTCGTAGGTTTTGTACGGAGTTAAGAGAGCAGCCATATCTTTTAAGCAGATGGAGTCTGCACCGATCTCTTCGCAGCGTTTTGCGTAATCTACATAGTACTCGGTGGTAAAGGTCTCACCGGTGGTGTAGGAGATAGCAACCTGAGCCTCTAAACCTTTTTCCAGTTTAGCAGCGGAGATAGCAGCCTCTAAGTTACGCAGGTCATTCAGTGCGTCGAAAATACGCATGATGTCCATACCGTTTGCAGCGGATTTCTGAACGAAGTATTTTAATACGTCGTCAGCGTACGGACGGTAACCGAGCATGTTCTGACCACGGAATAACATCTGGGTCTTGGTGTTCGGCATTTTATCTTTGATGGTACGGAGTCTGTCCCACGGATCCTCGTCTAAGAAACGGATACAGGAGTCGAAGGTAGCACCGCCCCAGCATTCTACAGAGTGGAAACCGATCTTGTCCATTGCTTCTAAAACCGGCAGCATATCGGTCAGCGGCATACGGGTTGCTAACAGCGACTGGTGCGCGTCACGAAGTACGGTCTCGGTAATTTTAATCTGAGCCATTTATTTTACCTCACTTTTATGATTTAGAAAGAATTCGATCAACAGGATCTATTAAGCGATGGTCAGTAAAACAGCGTCGGTTGCGAAGTTTTCGCCTTTTTTAACAACGATGGAAGCAACGGTACCTGCTTTCGGAGCCATGATCTCATTTTCCATTTTCATAGCTTCGAATACAACTAACAGCTGGTTCTCGGTTACGGTATCACCGACATTGACTTTAATGTCTAAAACGGTGCCCGGCATCGGAGCTTTAACAGCCTCACCAGCACCTGCAGCAGCCGGAGCCGGAGCAGCAACCGGAGCAGCAGCAACCGGAGCAGCAACTACCGGAGCAGCAACTACCGGAGCAGCAGCGTTAGCGTCGAGTTCTTCTACTGCAACATCATAAGCTTTGCCGTTTACAACGATATTGAATCTTTTCATTTTATTTTCCTCCGTTATATGTTTATCTGTGGATTATCATCCGAAATTACAGGGTGTTGTGTTTCTTCGGCAGTTTGGAAACACGTTTGCCGGAGAGCATATCCAGTGCGGTGATGACCTGAGCACGGGTTTCTGCCGGAGCGATCACGTTGGTGATATAGCCGCCCTCTGCAGCAGCAAATGCGCTTGCGGTGGTATCAGCATACTCAGCTTCCAATGCAGCACGAGCAGCTTTCGGATCCTCTGCGCCTGCCAGACGGTCAACCATGGAGAACTCAACTGCGGTCTCTGCCGGTAAAGCGGAGATCATAGCGTTCGGCCAAGCGAAGGTAACGTCAGCGTTTGCGTTGGAACCTGCCAGTGCGATGTAAGCAGCACCGATTGCGTTGCCGGTAACTACGTTAACTTTAGCACAGGTAGCCTCAGCATAAACGTTAGCCAGTTTTGCACCTGCTTTGATTAAAGACGGGCAAGCGGTACGTTTGAAGCCGTCGGTATCGATTAAGGAAACAACCGGGATGCTGAAAGCGTCACATACTTTGATGAAGTGAGCAGCTTTTTCACATGCAGCGGAATTTAATGCGTCAGCAGCTTTATCGGTAGCAACAAAGCCTACGCAGGAACCTGCAACGGTACCGAATGCGGTGATAACAGCCGGAGCGTATGCAGCGCAGATCTCGGTTACGGAACCGCCGTCAGCGATAGCAGCGATAACTGCTTTAGCGTCTGCACCTTCAGCAGCTGCAGCCGGCTCAACATACTCATACAGCGGAGCAGCAGCTAAGTTGTTTAACGGCAGAACGGAGAGTAATTTTCTGGTTTCTTTAACAGCAGCAGCCTCATCATCAGCTAAGATGTGAACTAAGCCGTTCTCAGCAGCGTAAGCAGCGGAACCTGCATCACAGCAGTCGCATTTCTCTGCGGATAAGAAGATTTCACCGTCTTTGCTTGCGATAACGAAGTCAGCGCTTGCAGCCAGCAGTGCGGATGCACCGGAGCAGGTACCTAAAACTACAGCGATCTGCGGAACAACACCGGAGAGGTTGTTTGCAGCCTGTAAAATCTGGCCATATGCAGCGAGCATTGCATTGCCTTCGCTGATTTTAGCACCCTTGGAATCGTATACGGAAACGACCGGGCAGCCATTTTTCAGAGCGAGATCATAGATCTTGCGGATTTTGTTTGCATGAGCAACATTCATTGCACCGCTGTCGGAAGTGACATCCTGCGCATATGCGTAAACAGTGCTGCCTTCTACCAGACCGTAACCTGCGATAACGCCGCAGCCACCAGCCATTACATAGGTGTCGATCTCAACGAAAGTGTCCGGATCGAATAAAGCGGTCAGTCTTTCTCTTGCAGGAGAAGCAGCAGTTGCTTTTGCATTCAGTGCAGCAAGTTTTTCCATCTTGCTATTCATCTTTTTTGTTCCTCCATTTCCTACATAAAACATCCCAAAGCGAATCGGAATCCATTATGTGTATCTACTTGATCAACAGGCTTGTTGTTCGAATGTCATCTATCAATCGTCGAATACAAGCAAGTCTATACAGGATATATTATAACACAATTTTTATTGAAAGTACAGTACAATTTTTAATTTTTTTCTTTTTTGACAAAGAAAAAACACGCTGATAAATAAAGAAGATGCGTACAGGAGGCACAAGTGGGAATATGGCAGTATAAATCGTGAAAAAAGGCACGTTTTTGCTCTTGACAGCAACGCATTTAAATATTATAATAGATATAATCGTAAAAATAAATGTAAGGAAAAGACTTTGAAAAGATCCATCGTCCTGTCTTGCTCATACCAGAGAAAAGTGCCATAGGCTGGAAGCACTTATGCCGCAGCGGACGAAAGCCGTCTTGGAGTTTCCGGCGAAATAAGTCGGGCGTGTCTTTCGCGTTAAGGAAGATAAGTGATCGGGTGTAATGGCACCCGGTAATTTGGGTGGTACCGCGGATGCTTTCGTCCCATGATTTTTTCATCGGGAGGAAGGCTTTTTTTATTGTCTTTTCCGCTACGGTTTGTTTTCGACAAATATTTTGAAGGAGTGTATATCATCATGAAATGGATGGGTTTGAATGAGCTTAGAGAAGCTTATCTGAAATTCTTTGAGAGCAAAGAGCATCTGCGTCATAAAAGCTTCCCGCTGGTTCCGCAGAATGATAACAGCTTACTGTTAATCAACGCAGGTATGGCACCGCTCAAACCGTATTTTACCGGTCAGGAGGTTCCGCCGAAGGTCAGAATGACCACCTGTCAGAAATGTATCCGTACCGGCGATATCGAGAATGTAGGTATCACCGCTCGTCACGGTACTTTCTTTGAGATGCTGGGCAACTTCTCGTTCGGCGATTACTTCAAAGAGGATGCTACCGCTTGGGCTTGGGAGTTTGTTACCAAGGTTCTTGAAATCCCGGAAGACCGCTTATACGTTACCGTATATGAGGAGGACTTCGAGGCTGCTGAGATTTGGGAGAAGAAAGTAGGCGTTAAGAAAGATCGCATCTACTATCTGGGCAAAGAGGACAACTTCTGGGAAGCAGGCATTGACGGTCCGTGCGGTCCGTGCTCCGAGATCCACTTCGATCGCGGCGAGGCTTACGGCTGCGGCAAACCGACCTGCGGCATCGGCTGTGACTGTGACCGCTACATGGAGTTCTGGAACCTGGTATTTACCCAGTTCGAGCGTCATGAGGACGGCACCTATACCCCGCTCAAACAGAGAAATATCGATACCGGTATGGGTCTGGAGCGTATCGCTGCATTAATGCAGGGCGTTGATTCCATCTTCGACGTAGATACCGTTAAAGCGATCCGTGACAAAGTTTGTGAGATCGCAAATGTTACCTACGGTGCAGACTCCAAGAAGGATGTTTCCATCCGTGTTATCACCGACCATATCCGTTCCGTAACCTTTATGGCTTCCGACGGTGTTCTGCCGTCCAACGAGGGCCGCGGCTATGTAATGCGCCGTCTGCTGCGTCGTGCCGTACGTCATGCAAAACTGCTGGGCATCAACGGTATGTTCTTAAAAGACCTGGTACCGGTTGTTGTTGAGAACTCCAAAGGCGAGTACAACGAGCTGGAGGAAAAATACGATTATATCACCAAGCTGCTGTCCAACGAAGAGAAAAACTTCAACGAGACCATCGACCGCGGTATGAATCTTCTGGCTGAGTACATCGATAAGATGGAAGCGGAAGGCAAGAAAGTGCTCGACGGTGAGTCCTGCTTCTTCTTATCCGATACCTACGGTTTCCCGATCGATCTGACCCGTGAGCTGTTAGAGGAAAAAGGCTATACCTGCGATGAAGAAGGCTTCAAAGCTTGCATGCAGCATCAGAAAGAGACTGCAAGAGCAGCACGCGGCGGCAGCAAATACATGGGTGCGGATGAGACCGTATTCCATCAGATCAGCAAAGAATACCACACCGAGTTTGTCGGTTACACCGATACCTCCTGCGAGACCACTTTAGACTATCTGGCTACCGATGATGCTCTGATCGACGAGGCAGTTTGCGGTGATACCGCATATGCAGTCGTTCCGGTTACCTGCTTCTATGCAGAGAGCGGCGGTCAGGTCGGCGATGTCGGCATGATCGTTACCGAGACCGGTAAAGCAAAGGTACTGGATACCACCAAAGCTGTTGCAGGCAAGACCGCACACAAACTTGAGGTGATCGAGGGTACTTTAGTAAAAGGTCAGGCTGCAAAACTGGAAGTTTGCAAAGCATCCAGAGATGCGCTGATGCGCAACCACTCCTGTGCACACTTACTGCAGTCCGCACTGAGAGCTGTTTTAGGCGAGCATGTACATCAGGCAGGTCAGCTTGTTACCTCCGACCGTCTGCGTTTCGACTTCAGCCACTTCTCCGCTATGACCGCTGAGGAGCTTGCTAAAGTTGAAGCTTTGGTCAACGAGTGGGTACTGGCTGCAATTCCGGTCGAAGTCAAAGAGATGCCGATCGCAGAAGCACAGAAAATGGGTGCAATGGCACTGTTCGGTGAGAAATACGGTGAAGTTGTTCGCGTTGTTTCCATGGGTGACAAATCCATCGAATTCTGCGGCGGTACTCATGTTTCCAACACCGCAAGTGTCGGTCTGTTCAAAATCGTATCCGAGTCCTCCGTTGCTGCAGGTGTTCGCCGTATCGAGGCTGTTACCGGCTTAGGCGTGCTGAAACTGCTGTCCGAGGCAAACGATGTGATCGCACAGGCAAGCGCAAACTTAAAACTGTCCAACTCCGCTGATCTGGTTGCAAGAACCGCAGCTGTTATGCAGGAGATCAAGGATAAGAATAACGAGATCAACGCACTCAATCAGCGTCTGTCCGCAGGCAAACTGGATGACCTGTTAAAAGACGTCAGAGAGGTAAACGGCGTTAACTATATCATCGGTATCATGGAGAATGCTAAACCGGATACCATGCGTCAGTTTGGTGACAAGGTAAAAGCAGAGAAAGAGAATATCGTATGCTTACTCGGCGGTACCTTCGAGGGCAAAGCAAACTTACTTTGCGTTGCATCCAAGGATGTTGTGGGCAAAGGCGCGCATGCAGGTAAGATCGTAGCAAAAGCTGCGGCTGTTGCAGGCGGTAAAGGCGGCGGCCGTCCGGATTCCGCTATGGCAGGTGTTCCGGATGCATCCAAACTGCAGGCTGCTCTGGATACCTTACCGGAGATCCTTGCCGAGATGGTAAAATAAGACAGGAGGAAGCAAGTATGGCAGACTGTCTGTTTTGTAAGATCATTGCGGGTGAGATCCCGTCCAACAAAGTATATGAAGACGAGCAGGTGCTGGCATTCTATGACATCGCACCGATGGCTCCGGTTCATTTTCTGGTGATCCCGAAGATGCACATGACCGGCGCATCCGCAGTTACTGCGGAGAACAGCGCGGTTGTTGCGCATATCTTTGAGGTGATCGCAAAGCTTTCCGAAGAACTGCATTTAGACAACGGTTTCCGTGTTATCACCAACTGCGGAAAAGACGCTTGTCAGACCGTTTCTCACCTGCATTTCCATGTACTTGCAGGCAAACAGCTTTCGGAAAAGCTGGACTAAAAAAGGAGCGTATGTGTAGGTCATGATCAAATATCGTCCTTGGCTGCTATCTGCTGCAGCCGTATCGGCGGCTTTGATACTCTGTGTATGCCTGCACAATGAAATCTCTTGGATTTTAACAGCGGCAGGCATCACGCTTGCCGCTGTTTTTCTGTTTATCTTCCGCAAGGAGGATCGTTTTCGGATCGCACTTTGTCTGCTTGCGGTGCTTTGCTGCATCGGCAGCTTTGCGTTTCGCTACCGCAATTCGTATCGGTATGCGCTGCAGTATGCCGGAAAGACTTCCGAGGTCACCGCGTATGTGCATGCGGTGGAGGAGAATGCCGCGATCGTGCGGTTGACCTCGGTCAACCGGGAAGCGGTGGAGAAAAAGGTGGATCTGTACCTTAAAACCGATGAAGTGCTTAAAATCGGAAATACGGTACGCTTTTATGCGGATATTACCCGTTATGACGAATATGTTTATACGACATGGTCGGCTTCCGTGTTAAACGGCGGAGTGTATTTGTCGGCAGAACTCGACCGTTACAGCAAGCTGATGTATCTGGCGGACACAAAGCCTGATCCGGCTATGCGGCTGCAGCTTGCAAGAGATCGGCTGGTAGAGGCTGCCGATACACATTTATCGGCGGATGCGGCAGCGATTTATCAGGGAATGCTGCTTGCCGAACGCCGTGATATGGATGAGATACTGGACCTGGATTTCAGATACAGCGGATTTGCGCATCTGCTTGCGGTATCGGGTCTGCACATTCAGATCATTGCATCGATGCTTTCGGCAATATTGGGCGTATTACTGCATTTTAGCAGACATCGAAAGGTGATTTCCAAGGTGCTGACCTTGTTTATGATCTGGGGATATATTCTGCTGATCGGTATGCCGATCTCAGCGATCCGCAGCGGCATCATGGTGACGGTCTGTATTGCCGGATATCTGCTGCAAAAACGATCGGATCTGCTCAATTCGCTGGGACTTTCGGTGGTGTTGATCTTATGGACCGATCCGTTTGCGATCGGCAGTCTGGGTCTATGGATGTCGGTTTGTGCAGT
>JBGUUN010000199.1:0-1752 GCA_045133555.1 Oscillospiraceae bacterium | reverse complement strand
TGTCGGATGCGGTGCCGTTGTCCTTGTCATTGGAGCAGGAAACCATCACACTCGATGCGGCGATCAGCAGGGCAAGCGCAAGTGCGGTTATTGTCAGTTTACGATTTTTCATGTTTTCATTCCTCCTGTTGTTCGGATTTTACGGGACAGGTATCCCGTTCTGCTCATATAGACGACAAATTTTTGTAAATGTTCCCTGTTTTAGAAAAAATTTTTCAAAATTTTTTGTGTTTTTCAAAAATGCACGGGGAACCGCCGCCGCAAGCGGTGATTCCCCCATCCATGTCAGATTATTCGGACTGCTCGGAATAGAACAGCGCAATGACCTTTTCGTAGTGTTTGACGATGCTCTTGTCATTGGATTTTGCAAACGATGCAAGTTCTCTTGTACCCTTGAACAGCTCATTCATCTTGAAATGATAGCCCGAGAACGAGTCATACATGTATTCCGTCGATACCGCACGGCCGTCCAGAATGATATCGAGCATTTCCACAGATGCTTCATCGCGTGCACCCTTGACCTTCAGAACGACGTCATAGTATACGGGAAGCACAGAAACCCAGGATTCGCGCGACATTGCCGCAGACAGCGCACCGACAAGCTCGGTATCCGCCGCAGTCACAGGAGATGCAAAGCAGGAAACAGAACCGCCCGGAACGGTATAGTAGCCGTCCTGCGCTTCATCCAGCTTCGGATACGGAATGATACCGTAGTCAAATTCCACGTCACGAAGCACCGATTCTGCAAGAATCAGACCGTTGGTGATAAAGCCGATGTTGCCGTTCATGAATTCCGTTTCCATTTCATCTTCACCGGCACCCTTAGAGGTTTGCAGATAACTGCCGACATTGTTGTTATAAAGATCGCGCAGTTTTTCCGTCATAGTCGCTGCACGTTCCGAAGCCATAATGCTTGTGACCGTTCCGTCATCGTTGAACTGTACCGTCGACACAGCACATGCAATCGGCCATGTCGCACAGTGAGTGGAGAACGGACTGCCGAAGCCGAACTGGTCACCCTGATCTGCAGTACCGCTGCCGTTTAGATCCTGATACAGCTCCTTGGAAATATCCGCCATTGCATCAATTGTCCACTTACCCTCTCTGACAAGATCGTAGATGTTGGTGATATCGTAATTTGCCAGCATACCCTTGTTAAAATAGACACAGTATGTGTTCGACGCAAAGGACAGACACATATCCGACATTGCCATATACATACGGTCGTTGATGCGCAGCTGCTCAATGGTGGACTGCGGGAACCAAGGCTTATCGAAGTTGATATGCGGAATGTCATACCAGTTATGGAAATAGCCGGACAGTGCTGCTTTGCCGGACAGTGCCGTGTGACCGAGGAACAGATCATACGCATCTTCTCCTGCCGCAACCGCTTTCATCAGTGTGGAAACCATCGCATCTTCTTCACCCTCGATACCGACCACCTTAACATTGAAGCGTTCTTCCATCGACACGTTGCGGCGATAAACCGCGTCATTGAGGACGTCACCCGATTCCTTGCCATCGGGTGAAATGGCGTCGGTCGTATAACGCTTCTGATAGAAAACACGGAAATCCTTACCCCCAAAGTCCAGCTCCGGTACATCGTCGGAAACGAGCTTTCTTGCTTCCAGACTGTCCATCGGTGCGGTTTCTGCCTCGGTGACAGCGGCAGTCGTCACTGCATCGTCAGTGTTTGCTGTCGGGGCATCAGCGGAATCGCCGCCGCAGGATGCAAGACCTGCAAGGGTCAGA
>JBGUUN010000198.1:0-2970 GCA_045133555.1 Oscillospiraceae bacterium | reverse complement strand
GTTGCACGTCAGTTCCTTGCAGACGGCGAATGGGTCACCAAGCTGATCGAGGACCGTTTAGAGGATATCAGACCGTGTATCTGCTGTCATAACGCCTGCTTTAACTTCTCCTCCTCCAAGGGTCATGCAAACACCCAGGACTTGACCGATACCATGGGCTTATCCCGCTGCGCGATCAACCCGCAGACCATGCAGTCCAAAAAATATCAGTTGACTCCGGCGAAGAAGAGCAAGAAGATCGCTGTCATCGGCGGCGGTATCGGCGGTATGGAAGCTGCGATCCTGTGTGCAAAACGCGGTCACAGCGTTACCTTATATGAAAAGAGCGATAAGCTCGGCGGTGTGTTCGTTGCGGCTGCTGCTCCGTCCTTCAAGGAGAAAGACCGTGAGCTGATCGCATGGTACATCCGTGAGCTCAAAAAACAGCCGATCGAAGTGAAGATGAACACCGAGATCAAGGATGTTGGCGCACTCGATGCGGATGAGATCATCGTTGCTACCGGTGCGGTTGCAAGAAAGATCCCGGTCAAGGGTGCGGAGAATGCGATCGAGGCTGTGGATTATTTACTGGGCAACAAGGAAGTCGGCGAGAATGTCACCATCATCGGCGGCGGTCTGACCGGCTGTGAGATCGCATACGATCTGTACTTAAAGGGCAAAAAACCGACCATCGTTGAGATGCAGGATGACCTGATCACCACCAAAGGCATCTGTCTGGCAAACACCAGCTATCTGCGTGATTTCTTTACCACCAACAAAGTTCCGGTATATTTAGAGACCGGTCTGACCGAGATCAAAGACGGCAAGGTGGTATTAAAGGACAAAGAGGGCAAGGTCTTTGAGGTAGATGCGGATTCCGTGATCCTCTCTGTCGGCTACAAACCGGCTCCGATCGCGGAGAAATCCAAAAAGATCCATGTCATCGGCGATGCAGATAAAGTCGGCAACCTGCGTACCGTTATCTGGGGCGCTTGGGACATCGGCATGAAATTATAAGGGTGTTCCTTACGGAACAATGAGGTTGCACCCAAGGTGCAAATGAGGTGAGGCTTTTTCCTCAATGAGGTGTTCCTTACGGAACAATGCGGTGAGGCTTTCGCCTCAATGAGCCCTCTCCGTCATCGCAAAAGCGATGACACCTCTCCCAAAGGGAGAGGCCGGGATCTGTGCGAATCATGGTTCTTCCGTGGCAACAAGTTACCCGTAGAGCCGGCGGGCGAACACAGATCCACTGCGTGGGATCAATCGCCCCTACATTATGAAATGCGAAGCGTTTCTACCGATCATGCGTGCATGATCACGCTTCACTTTACACTTTATACTTTTCACTTTTAACTTTAACCTCTGCCGTAAATGGCGGGGGAGAAAGGACATATTATGATTTTAACCCAAGAACAGCAGGCGATCTTAAACGGCGAAAAAGGCGAAACGCTTGCCAAGGTTATGAAAACCTTAGTGATGTACGGCGATGCGTTTGAAGCAGAAAAGCTCGTTCCGATCACCTCCAAATACAATCATCTGGTAACCTCCTTCGGCTTAAAAGTTATGGCTCCGGTTTATGACCTGATGCAGCAGTTGGTAGATGCCGGTGTCACCTCCGAGCAGAAATTCTCGGTAGACCCGCGTCCGCTGGACAAAAACGTTCCGGCTAACATTTTACAGAACTTAGTGTTCAACAAATTCATGTACACCAAGCAGGATTTCTATGAGGGTCAGCTGAAAAAGCTCGGCTTGATGGACGAGAATGCCTTCACCTGCGCTTGCTACATGGATGAGGTCGGCAACAAACCGTTAAAAGGCGAGGTTTTATCCTGGGCAGAGTCCTCTGCGGTCGTATACGCAAACTCTGTTTTAGGTGCAAGATGCAACCGCAACTCCGGTATCATCGATATCATGGGCTCCATCGTCGGCTATGTACCATACTTCGGACTGCTGACCGATGAAGGCCGTAAGGCTACCTGGGTCATCAAAGTACAGACCACCAAAAAACCGGAAGCACAGCTTTTAGGCTCCGCGATCGGTATGAAGGTCATGGAAGATGTTCCGTACGTTTACGGCTTAGACAAATGGATCGGCAATGAGCTTAACGATGCGGCTTGCGCATACTTAAAAGACTTCGGTGCGGCTACCGCAAGCAACGGTGCGGTAGGTCTTTATCACATCGATAACCTGACTCCGGAAGCAGTCGAGATGGGTGAGAAGCTCATCGCTGAGGGTGCAAAAGAGTATATCATCGACGATGCGGAATTAAAACGCGTACAGGACAACTATCCGGTCATCTGGAAGAATCCGGATGCGGCACCGAAGCTGTGCTTTGTCGGCTGCCCGCACTTATCTTTAGAGCAGCTTGTAACCTGGACCGAGAACATCGAGGCAGGCTTAAAGGCAAGCGGCAAGAAGAAAGTTACCATCCCGACCGTATTTACCGCTGCACCGAAGGTACTCGAGGCATTTAACAAGACCGAATATGCTGCAAGACTGAAAGCAACCGGTGTTATCACCTCGTACATCTGCCCGCTGATGTATATGAATAACCCGCTTTGCAAAAAGATGCCGGTCATCACTTCCAGTAATAAACTGCGCACCTACACCAGCGCAAGATATTACACCGATGCAGAGATCTTAGAGAAGATCACCAAGGGAGGTAAATAAAGCATGAAACAGTTTCAGGGTAGAGTTGTCACTCCGGGTGAGGTAACCGCAGAAGCATTGGTCAGCCACGAGGGCTTAAACACCTTGGCATCCTTCCAGATGGCACTGCAGTTCGGCGACAAAGAGGTAAAATGCGGCGACCAGAATAACAAAGAGCTGCACGGCAAACCGATGATCGGCAAGGCTCTTTGCTTACCGCAGACCATCGGCTCCACCACCGGCGGTATGGTTTTATACTGTGCGTGTGCGTTGGGCAAGAATCCGGCTTGCATGCTGTTTGCAAACCATATCGACTCGCTGGCTGCAGCGGGTGCGGTT
>JBGUUN010000197.1:0-9386 GCA_045133555.1 Oscillospiraceae bacterium | reverse complement strand
CCGTTTACCATCACCGAAGATAAGATCGTGACCCCGTACTACGAGATCGGACTGGATGAAGCATATCAGTTCACCTCGATTTATGATAAAGAAAACGATCGTGAAGTTCTGTCCGACGGTGAGAAGGGCAATGTATTGGTCGTATACGAAGACAAACCGATCTACTACGATAACTGGGATATCGATATTTATTACGATCAGAAATCCTGGGCAGTCGATGACGTACAGATAGCGGAATGGACCGAGGTCGGCCCGCTGCGCGCTGTACTGGAGATCACCAGAAAATATCTGGATTCCACCATCATCCAGAAGGTTATCTTCTATGCAAATGACAGACGTATCGATTTCGATACCTATGTGGATTGGAAACAGTTCAACCAGCTGCTCAAAGTTTTATTCCCGGTAGATATCAATACCAAGGAAGCAACCTTTGATATCCAGTTTGGTAACCTCACCCGCCCGACCCATAAGAACACCTCTTGGGATCAGGCGAAGTTTGAGACCTGCGGTCATAAATGGGCAGATATGTCCGAGGGTAATTACGGCGTATCTATCTTAAACGACTGTAAATACGGTTACGGCATCCATGAGGGCATCATGGGTCTGACCTTGCTCAAATCCGGTATCCTGCCGAACCCGGTTACCGACCAGGAAGAGCATACCTTTACCTACGCATTGCTGCCGCATGACGGAAGCTGGAAAGAGTCCGAACTGATCGAAGAGGCTTACCGTCTGAATGTCCCGGTTCGTACCGTTTCTATGGAGCAGGATGCTCTCGGCGCTGCAGAGCAGTATCTGAAACTGGATACCTGCGGTAAATACGGCAATGTTATTCTTGAGACCGTAAAACGTGCGGAATCCGGTGAAGGTACCGTACTGCGTCTGTTTGAATGTAAGAATATGCGTACCAAGGCAACCATCACTTTACCGGAAGGTGCGACCAAGGTTTACTTAAGCGATATGCTGGAAAACCCGGAAACCGAGATGCAGGTAGAGAATAACACCGTTACCTTTACCATCCGTCCGTATGAGATCATCACCTTCCTTGTAAAATAAGGAGCAGTTTATACATGGAGTTATACAAAAATCCGGCACTTCCGATCGAAATGAGGGTCGATGACTTGATTTCGAGAATGTCGGTTACCGAAAAAGTCGGACAGCTCAACCAGCGTCTGTTCGGCTTCAGAACCTTTGAAAGAGTTGAAAACGAGGACGGCAGCTTTGATTTTGAGATCAACGATTATTTCAAAGAAGAAGTTGCACGTTACGGCATCGGTGTTCTGTACGGATTATTCCGTGCAGACCCGTGGTCGAGAAAGACTTATCAAAACGGCATCACCGCAGCAGATGCGGCGAGAGTTTACAACAAAGTACAGAAATATGTGATCGAGAACAGCCGTCTGGGTATTCCGATGCTGATGAGCACCGAAAACCCGCACGGATTACAGTCGCTTGACGGCTACATCATCCCGGTCAACCTTGCAAGCGGATGTACCTTCCATCCAAAGCTTTTGAAAGAGGCGTTTGCCGTTACCAGAAAGCAGCAGAAGGATATGGGCGTGCATCTGTCGCTGATGTCCACCTTGGATATGGCGAGAGACCCACGTTGGGGCAGAAGCGAGGAATGCTACAGCGAGGACCCGTATCTGTCGGCACGTATGGCGGTTGCCGCAATGGAAGGTAACCAGTACGATGAGGACGGCAATCTGGATCTGATCACCGTTGTCAAACATTTTGCGGCACAGGGTCAGACGACCGGCGGTATCAATGCAAGCCCGGCGAGCATTGGCGAGCGTGAGCTGCGTGAGATCCATCTGCAGGCAATGAAGAAGCTTGCGAAAGCAGGCTGTAAGTCGCTGATGGCGGCGTATAATGAGATCGACGGTGTTCCGTGCCATGCAAATCCGTGGCTGCTCAACGATGTTCTCCGCAAAGAGATGGGCTTCCGCGGTGCAGTTATGGCAGACGGCTGTGCGATCGACCGATTAAACGGCACCTTAGCTGACAACGCTGCAAAAGCAGGTGCAATCGCATTAAAAGCCGGTGTTGATATCAGCTTGTGGGATAACTGTTTCTCTGAACTGGAGAAGGCATTCCGTCAGGGCGACATTTCGATCGGTGATCTGGATCGCGCTGTAAAACGCGTTCTGACCATGAAATTCGAGCTCGGACTGTTCGATCATCCGTATGTTGAGGAGAAAGATCTCTCCGAGTACAATGACTACGAGAAGTATCCGCAGAGTCTGCAGCTTTCCAGAGAGTCTGTTGTACTGCTCAAAAACGACGGAATTCTGCCGCTGGACAGCAGCAAATATCGGAAAATTGCGGTTATCGGTCCGAATGCGGACAATCTTTACCATCAGCTGGGTGACTACACTCCGCCGATGCGTGACGGTGTCGGCGTAACGGTGCTGCAGGGTGTGAAAGAGCAGTTTGCGGGCGAGGTAAGCTATGTTCGCGGCTGTACCGTATGCACCTATACCGTGGATGAGATCGAAAAAGCGAAAGAAACAGCTTGTGATGCGGATCTGGTCATTCTGGCAGTCGGCGGTTCGAGTGCGCGCAATTTTGATGTCGAATTTGACACCAACGGTGCTGCGATCGTTCGTGACCGTGTACTGGACATGGATTGCGGCGAGGGTGTCGATGTTGCGGAGCTTGAGCTTGGCGGCATGCAGAACGATCTGGTCAAAGCGGTATTCGAAGCAGGCAAACCGGTGGTTACCGTTGTGATCGCCGGCCGTGCTCATGCATTTGCGAAGGCGACCGAGCCGGCAAATGCGGCACTTTGCGCATTCTACGGCGGTCCGATGTCCGGCCGTGCGATCGCAGAGATCTTATTCGGCAAGGTCAATCCGTCGGGCAGACTGTCCGTTTCCATTCCGCGCAGCAGTGCACAGATCCCGGTCTACTATAATCAGAAGGATCTTGGCGCACCGCTCAAATACCACGATATGAGCCGTGAACCGCTGTATCCGTTCGGATTCGGTCTGGGCTATCAGAAAATGGAGTATTCCGATTTCAGATTGGAAAACGAATCCGTTTCGGTTGCTGCATTGGCTGCGGGCGAACGTACCAAAGTGGTATTCAAGGTGAAAAATGCAGGCGAGAGTGCCGACTATGCGGTCCCGATGTTGTACATCAAGGACCTGCAGTCGAGCGTTACCCGCCGTGTTAAAGAACTCAAGGATTTTGACAAGATCCTGCTGCAGCCGGGCGAGGAGCGTGAAGTATGCTTATCGGTCGGTGAAGAAGAACTGTCTGTTTGGGATATCCGCATGAATTTTGTTGCGGAGCCGGGTGAGGTCAAACTCATTCTACAGGATTCCGATCAGGTGCTGTTCGAGCAGAATATGAATATTTTAGCATAATTTAAGTGACCGCTGCCTTGTGATACAGGCAGCGGTTTGCGAATATGGAGGTAGTTATGGTGGAGAAAATGAACTATCAGGTAGAACTTCCGGTTAAATATTCCGTGGATGTGTTGGTTGCAGGCGGTGGTCCGGGCGGATTTGCTGCTGCGGTCGCTGCGGCAAGAAAAGGTCAAAAAGTACTGCTGGTTGAGGCATTCGGATGCTTTGGCGGTCTGGGTACCGCAGGTATGATCCCGTGCTATATGCCGTTTACCGACGGTATCAATTTCATTGCGGCAGGTATCGGCAAAGAGATCTACGACCGCTTACAGGTCGAAAGACGTTCGAAAGACGTGCCGCACAATGCAATTCCGCCGGAAGTGCTCAAACGTATCTATGACGCAATGGCGTTGGAGGCAGGCTTTGATTTTCTGTTCTTTACCCGTGTGATCGGTGTGGAGAAGGAAGGCGAAAAACTGACCCGTGTGGTACTCTCCGGTAAATCCGGACTGTTTGCCGCTCAGGCAAAAGTGTTCATCGATGCGACCGGTGACGGCGATCTGTCGGTACTGGCAGGTGCTTCCTATGAAAAAGGCGATGAGACCGGTACGATGATGCCGGGCACGCTGTGCAGCTTCTGGTCGGGTGTGGACGTGCCGAATTTCGCTTGGGGCGATCAGGAAGGCAAGCTCGATCAGGCATTTGCGGATAAGGTATTTACGGTTGAGGATCGCCATTTGACCGGCATCTGTCCACAGGGTTATGACTACGGCGGCGGTAATATCGGACACGCATTCGGTGTTGACGGTACCGATGAGGCTTCCATGACCGTGGCGATGGTCGAACAGCGTAAACGTCTGATGGAATATGAGTATTATTACCGTAATTATGTCGGCGGTTGTGAAAATGCAGAGATCGTCGGTACGGCAAGTATGTTGGGTATTCGTGAGACCCGCCGTATCGTTTGTGATTATCAGCTGAAGGTGGATGATTTCATCAGCCGTGCGGTATTTGAGGACGAGATCGGACGCAATGCGTATCCGGTGGATATCCATCCGAAAACCACAGACCCTGAGGCAATGGCGCAGTTTAGAAAAGAGCATTATGCCGAGTACCATTATAAACCGGGCGAAAGCTACGGTATTCCATACGGATGTATGGTGGTAAAAGGCTTGGATAACCTGCTGGTGGTGGGACGCAGCATTTGGAGCGATCAGAAGATGCAGAGCTCTGTACGCATTATGCCGGCGTGCTATTTAACCGGACAGGCTGCGGGTGTCGCGGCATCCTTGGCAAAAGAGAGTGACCTGCGTGCAATATCGATCAAAGAGCTGCAGAAAGGTCTGCTGGAGCTTGGTGCATATCTGCCGAATTATAAAGAGTGATCGGCATTGTTCTTGAAATGTTCATTTTGTGTGATAGATTTTGTTAAAAGCTTCGTGTATCATGTATATAGTAAGAGGGATATATGTGTTTGAAACAGAGAGGAGATACACAAAGATGAACTGGTTTAAGCAGTTTATGGTCGGACGGTATGGTGCCGATCAGTTGGGGTTTGCACTTTGTGCCGCAAATATCGTGTTTTGGATATTCGCGGCGATCACCGGGTGGTGGGCGCTTTCGATCTTATCCTATATCTGCTGTATTTGGATGATTTGGCGTATGTTTTCCAAGAAGATCTATCAGCGTCAGAAGGAAAATCGCATTTTCTTGAGCTGGTGGAATCCGATTCAAAAAAGCATTACCCAGTGGATCTTCCGCGTAAAGGACCGTTCGCACCGCTATATTCGCTGTAAGAACTGTAAAGAGCGTCTGCGTTTGCCAAAAGGAAAAGGCAGAATCGAAGTGACCTGTCCGAAATGCAGAGAACGTTTTATCACCAAAACCTGATCATAACGAAAAATGACCTGCCGCATCAGAAGAAAAGCGGCAGGTCATTCTTTTATATATGGGGAAATACGGAATCATCTGTTTTATTATGCTTATTATAGCACAGAAGGGTTCAAATAAGCAACAGCAAATCTGACAAAAATAATATATTTTATCAGATTTGTTTGTTTTACAAAAGAAACAAATGTTCATTTTAGGGTAAAAAGAATGCAAGTCAAAAGACTTGCATTAAAAAATGGGGAAATTTATATGAAAAAGAAGTCTGGCAAATCAATCAAGGAGGGAAGCGATAAAGAAGTCGTATATGTTTCGCTTGTCGATTGTCTCTCCCTGAGTACAAACATATTATAACGAGTTTGCATTCATTTGTCAATACCTTGTTTGCAGTTTCTGCGTTTTAGTAATATCATACTAAGCAAACAACCGATTTTTGTGCAATATTTCCCAATGATACCTCTTTTATCCGAGAAGGTCGGCAATCAAGGCATTGGAAAGCAGGAATCCTTTGGCGGTCAGCGTTATTTTGGCATCATCCAAACAAAGCAATCCGCTGTTTTTGTATTTTTGACATTGCTTTTTTAAACGGTCGGCATCGCCGCCGTGATTGCGATAGTCCTCAAAGCATAAACCCTCGGTCAGCCGCAGGCGCAGCATAGCGTATTCCTCGGCATCCTGTACCGAATCGGCATACTCTATCTCGCCACTTTGAACATAGGCGTCCAGATCGGCAGGATAAGAGAAGCGTTTCCCCTCAAAGCAGGAGTGTGCTGCCGGACCGAATCCGAGATAGTCCACACTCAGCCAATATTTATTGTTGTGTCGGCTTTGATAGCCCGGTTTTGCGAAGTTTGAGATCTCATACTGCGGATAGCCGCACGCTTCAAGATGTTCGACTGCGGCAAGATACAGCTCGGCGGTCTCTTCTTCGGTCGGACAGAAAGCGATCTCTTCACTTTCCGCAAACGGGGTTCCTTCTTCGATCTGCAGCATATAAGCGGAGATATGCTCGACCTGCAGCGATGCGGCAAAGTCGATGGTGTCCATCACCTGCTTTTGCGTCTGATGCGGCAGCGCCATCATGATATCCAACGAGATATTGTTGATTCCTGCATCCCGCAGATTTGATACCGCTTCCACGATGCCGTTTGCACGATGACTGCGGCCGAGCAATTTGAGCTCATCGCTGTGCATTGACTGCATACCGAGCGAAACGCGGTTGATTCCCGCATCGGCCCATGCTTTGGCACGCTGTGCGGTGACGGTGCAGGGATTTGCCTCCATTGTGATCTCGGCATCATCGGTCAGCATAAAGCATTGCTTTGCGGCATCGATGATGGCGGAGATGGTCTGCGGACGTATCAGCGACGGTGTTCCGCCGCCGAAGTACAATGTATCGGCAGCAAGCTTACGCTCCTTGTACTGTGCAAAATCGCGCAGGACGGCATTTCGGTAAGCATCTTCTTTCGGGATGCGCCATGGCACGGAATAGAAGTCGCAGTACGGACACTTTTTGGCGCAGAACGGGACGTGGACATACAGCCCGAGCATCAGCGGATCCCTTTCAGCGCTTTGGCGAGAACGATGTACTGCTCCATGGAAAGGCTTTCCGCACGTGCGGTCGGAGCGATGCCGCAGCCTTCCATTGCCTCGATGACAGCCGCTTTCGGCAGATGCAATCCGGAGGATAATGGATTCGGCAGCGTTTTTCTGCGCTGTGAGAATGCTGCTTTGACGACCTCGAACAGATAATTTTCTTCTTCGACGGAATCCACACCGGCCGGACGCTCTTTCTTTAAGTCCAAGCGGATCACGGCAGAGTCAACATTCGGAGCCGGCATAAAGCTGCCGCGGGAAACATGGAATAACAGTTTCGGCTCGGCATAGTAGCGTACTGCGAAGGTGATGGCAGAGCAGTCTCTGCTGCCCATCGGTGCGCATAAGCGGAGTGCGGCTTCCTTTTGTACCATAACGGTGATGGCTTCGATCGGCAGACGCTGCTCCATAATATACATCAGAATCGGGGAGGTGATATAGTACGGCAGATTTGCACAGACAAATACCTCCATACCGGAAAATTCTTCTTCCAATAAAGTCGGCAGATCTACCTTGAGGATATCTTCGTTGATGATCTTGATGTTATTAAATTCCGCGAGGGTCTCGTCCAGCACCGGAAGCAGGCTCTTATCGATCTCGACTGCGACGACCTTCTTGGCGCGTTTGGCAAGTTCTGCGGTCAAAACGCCGAAGCCGGTACCGATCTCAAGAGCACCTACATTTTCGTTGGCACCGCCCATCTCGGCGATACGCGGACACACCGACGGGTTGATCAAAAAGTTTTGTCCGAGCGACTTGGAGAAGGAGAAGCCGAAGCGTTCTGCGATCTCTTTGATGCGTGCCGGAGAGGAAAGCGGTTTGGTATCAGACATAGGTCTTTCTCCTTTGCATATTTGCGTTGGTAATTACATTATAATGAATATCAACATTATCTTAACATCATTACCATGGGTTTGTCAAGCGGGAGGACATATGTCGGCGAAAACAAAGCAGATGATCACACAGCAGTCGGTACTGCATTCCACGGTGCTGCTGACTGCATCTTCTCTTTTGCTGCAGGGGCTTGGTTTTCTCTACCGCATCCTGCTGTCGCGGCTGCTGACCTCCGAGCAGATGGGGGTATACGGGCTGTTGATGCCGGTGTACGCGGTGATCAATGCGGGTACGCTGTCCGGTTTCTCGCTTGCCGCATCGCGTACAGCAGCAAACCGTACCGATGCAAGCCGATCGCCCATTACCCACGGAGGTACGGTACTGTTGGCGGCATTGCGGATGTATCTGCCGATCTTTCTGATGATCTGCACCGCGATCGCGCCGACAAGCGGCATATTGGCAAAACTTATTGGGGATGCGGGACTGCGAACAGCGATCTTACTGCTGTTTCCCTGTCTGCTGATGACAGCGTTTGAGAACATTCTGAAATCGGTGTTTCAGGGACTTAAAAACGTTACGCCGTCGATGCTGTCCGAATGCTGTGAGCAGGTGGTGCGAATCGTATCGGTAGGTGCTTTTTTATATATAGCGGATGCAAAGCATTTGAGCGGTGCTTCGGCCTGCGTGCTGATCGTTTTGGGAATGATCGTCAGCGAGATCGCATCCGATCTCATCCTCGGCGGATTTGCGGTGGGTTTATTTCGGGCGGGAAGATCCGATGCGGCAACCGAACGTGAGGTGCTGCGCGTGGCACTTCCGGTATCCGCGGGGAATGCCTGCGGGATGCTGCTCTCAGGCATATCTGCGGCGATCATACCGGCGGCATTGCAGCGATACGGTGCATCGGTCGGGCAGGCTATGGCGGATTACGGCGAGCTGTCCGGAATGCTGCTGCCGCTGCTTGCGATCCCGGGTGCATTTGTCTATCCGATCTTTACCGTGATGCTGCCCAGATTGACCGAAGCATTTTCAGGGAAGGATGAAAAACGGTTTAACCGTCTGGCAGGGTGTATGTTTTGCGGTGCGCTGTCGATAGGACTTTGCCTGGAGGGGGCTGCGGTGATTCTGGCTCCGAAGTTATGCACACTATTCTTCGGCAAGGCATATCCTGCGGGAAGCGGGCAGCTGCTGACGCTCGGTTTGACTACATTTCTATCCTTTGCGGTATCGGCAGCAGCCTGCGTGTTGAATGCGGCGGGAAAGCAAAAGACGCTGGTCACGGTCGGACTGATTTTAGGCGCGGCAGAGATACCGCTTCTATATACTGCAATGGCGGTGAAAGGGCTTGGCGGGTATGCGGGCGTTTCGCTGCTGCTTACGGCGGTACAGGCAATATGGCTCGGCATGAGCTGTTTTGGACACATAAAAAGCAAAACAGGCAAGGATACAATTTCATGACTTCCGATGACAAGTTGTAACCATTTTTGGGAAGAGGCAGGAAAAAACAAGGATTTTTTTCAAATTCGTAACATATTTTGTTACAATCGGGTGCAACAAGGCACTTCATTGTGCAGTGTGAACAATAAATCCTTTTGATGCAAAGTTCGATTCTATGCCAAATGAGGGGGCTTAGGGCTTTACAAACCAAATTTTATCGTGTATAATAAAGCTACACAGTCAAGGAGTGCATCAAAACGTGCAGAACATGGTGCTGTG
>JBGUUN010000196.1:0-1587 GCA_045133555.1 Oscillospiraceae bacterium | reverse complement strand
TACGGGCAGACCTCCTGACAGCGGTCACAGCCCCAGACAAAGCCCGCTTTGCGGATGGCATCTTGTTCCTGCTCGGTCAGCCCCTTTTTTTTCTGGGTCAGCGCGGAAAGACAGCGGCTGTAATCTCTGATTTCGTCGCTGATCGCGGCTTGCGGGCAGGCGGATTGGCATCTGCCGCAGCCGATGCAGGATCTAACCTCCTGCGCGGATGCACCGAAATCGATGTCGGTTATCAGCTCACCGATAAAGCAGTAGGAGCCGTAGGTCTTGTTTAACAGCAGTCCGTTTTGCCCGATGACACCCAACCCCGCTTTTGCGGCAGCCTCCACTTCGGGAATCGGAGAGCTGTCGGTAAAGGGAATAAATTCACCGCCGAAGGCGCTTTTGCAGTCTTCGGCGATTTTTTTGAGCATCTCGCCGACAACGGTGTGATAATCCGGTACCACCGCATATAATGAAATATTTCGCTCCGGGAATGGGGCGATATAGTACGGAAACAGCATCACGATCACGTTTTTGGCATCTTGCGGGATGCGGGAAACCGCACGGCAGGGGATCAGATGATCGGATACGGCGGTGTAAGGAATGGCACCGAAACAGTCGATGCTGTGAGCTTGCAGGATAGTTTGCAGTTTGGTCTGTGGCATGGTGTGGTCCTTTCGTGGGGAATGGGAGGGTGTGTTATGAAATATCGGGTGGTTAAGATCGGATTTGCGGGACTTTTGGTGATCGCGGTACTGTTTTTCAGCGGCATATCCGCGGCACTCATCTACGGCAATGCGGTGATGACGATGGCGGAAGGTACGGTGCAGAAGCTGCCGGTCATTATGTATCACCATCTGTCGGAGAATGAAAGTAAGTTAAACGATTACACGGTATCGCCTTCTCAGCTTGAGACAGACCTTATGGCGATCAAGGAGCGCGGCTATACCGCGATCACTTTGGAGCAGCTGATCGGATATTTTGACGGGCAGAATGAATTGCCCGAAAAGAGCGTTTTGATCACCTTTGATGACGGATATTACAGCGTGTATGTCCATGCGTATCCGCTTTTGAAAAAGTATGATATGCCGGCGGTTTGCTATATTCTGGGACATTACACCCAGCTATACTCGGATGGGGAGTATCAGAATATCAACTACGCGCATATGACCTGGGAACAGCTGAAAGAAATGACCGCTTCGGGATTGATCGAGGTGGGAAGCCACACCTATAATCTGCATCAGGAGAGAGGGAAGGGGCTGCGCTACGGTATGGCGATCAATCAGGGAGAAAGCAAGGAAAGCTACTGCGATGCGGTGACAAATGATCTGCAGACCTTATCGCAGGTCATGGAGAAAGAACTTGGGGTAAGGGCAAATACCTTTGCGTATCCGTTTGGCGCCATTTGCAAGCAGTCGTATCCGGTATTGTATCGGATGGGGTTTCGCATTGCATTTACCTGTGAGGAGAAGGTGAATCTGCTGCATCGGCCGAAAGAAGAAGGTTTGATCCTGCTCGGACGGTTTAACCGTGCGTCAAAGTATACAACCGACGAATTTCTGGACCGTTTGGGTTTGATGTATGATTGTGAAAAAACAACAAAGT